>JAFGXK010000165.1 GCA_016936695.1 Bacteroidales bacterium
ACAAAATTCAGGGTAGCCCACTCGCTTGCCTTCTCCACACCTTCGATCTTGTTGTTGAACCAGGCGCCGAGGTTCTCATAGTTCACCCAGGGGTGATTGAAACCTTCGACAGGGAAGAAACGGTATGCCAGATCGATAAGGAGCAGGATGGTAAGGCTGAAGATGATCTGGAAGCTGAAGCTCTTGTTTCTTATCAGGTAGGCGACAATATAGGTCACGGATAATTGAGCCAGAACATTCTGGAACCTGAACACAAGTCTGTCGGCCTGGATGAAGTAAAGAGCCCAGCCGAAGAAGAGCAGGAGGAATGCCCTCTTGTATGCATGCAAGTTGATGGTCCTTTGGCTCTGGCCTTTTCTGAGCCTGTTTGCAACGGCAAAAGGGATTGCCACACCGACGATGAACATGAAGAAAGGTTGAATCAGATCCCAGAAATGAAGTCCGTGCCATTCATGATGGTCGAGCTGGGTTCCAATAAAATGGAAGACAGCATTGTCGGAGCGCATCAGGAGGGAGAAGAGATGTGTGGCCTCACCTGCAAGGAGGAACATTGTGAATCCGCGGAAGAAATCGACAGATGTAATTCTGCCGGGCAGTCGGGGACTGGCTGAAATGGGTTCTGACGACATATGGAAAGGGTTCTGGTTAAAACAAATTTAATAAATATTAATGTCTTTTGCGGTTGAAATTTTAATATACTTACTTTGTGAACCTTAGTGTCTTAGTGCCTTAGCGGCATTTTTTGCCACAAAGACACAAAGGCACGAAGATTTTCAAAAAATATAGCATTTATTATCTTATTGTACTGACTTTGTGAACCTTAGCGTCTTGGCGCCTTAGCGGCATTTTTTGCCACAAATATTAATAACGTTTCCTGAAAAATGCAAGGTGTTCAGAGGTGCTTGCAAGAAGCTTCTGGACGGCAAGTCCGTGCATAATATCTGGGACAAATGTTTCGGTATGGCTGTTGGTGAGAAAAACATAGTGGGCATGCATCATTGCCCTGTGCCAGCCTCCCGGCACATGTCCCGACGGGAAGGAAGTGAATGGTTTATAATTGCTGCCCGTAACCTTTCTTGACCATGTTCCCGATTCCTCTGTATAATATTCAAACTGGCCGGGATTTTCGGAGGAGAACCTGATGGCCCCGCCGGTGGCATAGAGCTCGAACGACAGGCTGTCGCCTGTTCCAGAGCTGATACGGCTGGCAGAAAGAGTGCCTGCTGCACGGCTTTCCCTGTCGAAGAGAGAGATCTGGCTGAAAAGGTCAGAGCCTGCCGGAACATCTTCAAATTCTCCGGCCTGTACCGCACTGGTTATTTCCACATTCTCTCCCATAAATGCTACAAGCAGGCTGAGGATATGCGAACCAAGGTCGGCCATCGCACCTCCGTCGGGGGCCGGTGTAAGGCGTGTGACACGTTTTTCGCGGTATGATTTCTTCAGGTAATCGCTGTGGTAGTATTTGAATTCGAAATGGACAGGTTTGCCCAATACTCCCGACTTCCAGAAAGTCAGGGCTTCTCTTACCGCAGAAGTGTACAGATACTGGAATCCGACCTGAACCTGCAAACCGGGATGGGAACTGACGATCTCAATTATACCTTTCTCCTCTTCCTGGCTGGAACAGACAGGTTTTTCGAGGTAGATCCTCTGCACATGGTCCATGGCTGCTGCTGCCCTGAAATGCTGATAATGGACGTTATTGGGACCAAGGATGAAAATTGTGCTGATCCTTTTATCGGCCAGAAGCTCTTCGGCAGGGCAGGCTTTCTGAAAACCGTATCTGGAGGCAAACGATTCCCGGCTTTCCTTCCGGGCGGAGGTCACAGCAGCCAGCTCCACCTCCGGTGCATCGGGGTAATAGAATTTGAGGGAATTCAGAGAAAAGGCATGGGAGCGGGCTATACCGCCGGCTCCGATAAAACCAATAACAACCTTGTTATTTTCCATGATAAACTATAAAACGGATTTCAGTAATTCCTCAACAGCTCTCTCAAGTTGCTGGTCGCGCCCGGTACTTATGATTCCTGGTTCGTTCTTCACGACTATATCGGGAACGGTTTCCACGTTTTCGAGCCATTGCCCGTTTATGTCCCTTGTGCTGACCGGCACGGCGCCCCACCTCGTTGTTCCGTCCTGAAGCATTTCCCATCCTGCAAAGCTGCATGTTCCCGGTACGGGCATCCCTATTGTTTTACCAATGCCCAGCTCCTTGTAACCGCAGGCAAAGCAGTGCCCGTCGCTGTAGTTTGCCTCGTTGAACATGGCCACCGTGGGTTTGTTCCATCTGAAGCTTGGCTCAAATCCCACAGGCCTGCTCTCTGTGGCATATTCAAGGTATTTTTTACCGGTAAAGAACATTGTCAGATCCGAAACAAGGTCGCCTCCCCCGTTGAAGCGGGTATCCACTATAACTCCCTTGCTTTCGGCGTATTTACCCATCATCTCTTCGTAAACCGTCCGGTATGGACCGTCCGACATCCCTGGCACATGTACATATCCGAGCTGTCCTTTACTCAGGCTGTCGACTTCGTCCTGGTTCCTCTTAACCCATCTTTTATAAAGAAGTGAATTTTCTTCGCTTCTTGTTATGGGTTTCATTGTAATGCTGTTGTGTGTTTTTAATGCCGGATCGTAAACGGTAAGAAGAGTGAATTTTCCGGCCTTCCTGTTGAGGTATGAAGCGATATCGCGATCAGAAGAGATTTTTTCACCATCGATCTGTTCGATTATCATGCCGGGTAAGATGTTAATTGAGGATTTATCCAGTGGTCCGTCCTTGATTATCTCTTCAACTTTTATACCGTCACCTTCATGAGTGTAATCCATGAAGAGGCCCAGTGAAGCAGTGTTGTCGCCTCCCGTTGCCGGAGAGTTGTAGCGGGCTCCTGAATGTGATACGTTTAGCTCACCAAGCATTTCCGACAGGATCTCTGCAAATTCGTAGCCTGTTCCGGCATGGGGCAGGAATTTTTTATAGTCATCTTTCAGCTTGTCCCAGTCAGCCCCGTGGAATGTCGATATGTAGAACATGGCTTTTGTGCGGTTCCATACATGGTTGAACATGACAGCTCTTTCGGCATCAAGGTCGACGGTCATTTCACCCTTGAACGATACAGCCTCTTTTTTCCATCCTTCGGGATTGATTTTAGATATTTTACCGTCGGCAAGCAGAAACAGGTTTTTCATATCCTTGTCCCACATCAGGTTTGCCCTTTGTGCGTCAAGCGACAGTTCCATCTTTGTCTCTTTTGTCCTCAGGTTGGTGCTCCAAAGGTTGAGGCCTTTTTCGAAGCGGGCAAGGTAGAAGAGCTTTTCGTTATCCTTCGACAGCACTGCATCGCCAAGGGATGACGAGTGAATGGTCAGCCGGGCTTTACGATCGTGTATTCCTGTGAAATCGATGACAATCGAAGTATCCTTTTTCACTTCAGGGCTCTTTTTCTTCTTGCCGGCACTTTCTTTCTCCTTCTCCTTCTCCTTTTTCTCTTTTTCCTTTTCCTTCGCTTCCATCTCCTTCAGAAGTGCATAGTCCTCCTTGCTCAGCTTGAAGCGGTCCCAGGCATCGCGGGTGAAGAACATACTGTAGACATCGGCCTGACGGCTGCCGCTGTTGGCGTAGCTCCGAAGACCGTCGCGGTCGCTGAACCAGAGCATCTGTTTGCCGTTGTTAACCCATACAGGCCGTGAATCGCTGTAACCGCTTCTGGTCAGGTTTATCATCGGGTTCTTCCCATCCGAAGGGATCAGCGCCACCTCAGAGTTTGACAGATTAGGGGAATATTCTGCAAGTATCCATTTGCTGTCGGGGCTCCACTGGAAATACTGGTCGCCCTCCGACATGTAAATCATGTTTTCGGGAGTTATCAGGGTGTGCGATTGCCGGGTTTTTATATTGAAAACCTTAAGCGACCTGCGGTCCTCGATATAGGCCACCTCCTTTCCGTTGGGAGCAATTTTGGGCTGGTAGCAGTCATTGGCGTTGCTGATCAGAGCTTCCTCCTTCAGGAGTGTCGAGGCATAGAAATAAGGTTCCTCCTTGCGTGCCAGAGTGGTAATGAAGATTTTCCATTTGTTGTCACGTTCACTGGCATAAATTAAAGTGTCGCCCGAAGGAGAGAAGCCGATAAATCTTTCTTCTTCAGGAGTGTTTGTTATTCTTTTTGTTATTCCGCCGTCGGCAGAAGATACAAAGACCTCTCCGCGGACTATGAATGCAACCTCTTTGCCGTCGGGCGAAACGGCCATTTCGCGCACGTTGCCGTTAACTTCCATAACCTTGTCGGTGTTATCCTTGTCTGCGGTGATGATATTCACCGTTAGCTTTTTTGCTTCCTCTCCGGGCTTCATTGTATAGAGCGACCCGTCGTGGCTGAAACAAAGGATACCGGCAGACGAAGAACTGAGAAACCTGACAGGGCTTCCGCTGAAGGAGGTGAGCTGTTTTTTCTGAACCGGATCTGATATCATCATGCTGTGAACGTTGAAAGTTCCGCTTTCCTCACTCAGATAGCAGACTGATTTTTCGTCGGGCGTAAAGACCGGATTCCTGTCTTCACCCCTGAACGATGATATCATCGTGTGTTTGCCGGCTTTGCTGTCCCATATCCATATGTCGCGTGTTATTGATGATGTATGATGCTTCCTCCAGATATTTTCGCCTCCTTTTTTATCATGATAGATGTAAAGATTGCCGTCGCGGCTTATCCTGATATCTTCTGCAGGGGTGGTCCACACCTGGCTGACCTTTCCGCCGGCAGACGGAACGCTGTAGACCTCGGGCTGAGAATCAGTGGGGTATTGCCTGTGTGATGCAGCATCCTGGCGGGCAGCGCCGAAGATAACACTCAGGTTGCCGGAAGTAAACGAATAGGGATACTCATCAGCCGAGTGGAAGGTAAGTCTTTCAGGTTCACCGCCGGAAACCGGAACCGTGAATACATCGAAATTGCCGTAGCGGTCCGATGCAAAAGCAATTGTGAGTCCGTCGCTGCTCCATACAGGCATGAAATCGTGAGCTTCATGGAAAGTAAGGGGAACTGCGCTTCCTCCGGAAGCAGAGACAGTGTATAGGTCTCCTTTGTAGGTGAACGCAATCTTTTCACCGTCGGGTGATATCGACGGATAACGCAGCCACAGAGCTTCAGACTGTGTGAATGATAAAGAAGTCAGCGAGATAAAGAATAAGATGGCGGAAAATTTTCTCATGAATATAAATTTTAAGAGTGCAATTTACAAAAAGAAAAAAGCAATGAAGAAGTATGTGTTAAAGGTTAATAACCGGCACGAATGGTACGACTGGCATGACTGGCATGACTGGCACGACTCTTTAACCATTTATTCCTTTACAATTTTATACGCGTGCCGTTTTTCCGTCCCGATTCTCAGAAAATAAATTCCCGAACTGAGGTCTGACAGACTAACCACCGAGCTGTCGGATTCAAGTTCCCCTGACTTCACAATTTGTCCTGACATATTTATCAGGAAATAATCTGCCGGAATCAGTTCCGGGAGACTCTGGACAAGTATATATTCATTTGCGGGAATAGGGGATATTATGAAATTGTTAAGGGCATCAGGGATGGGTACTGAAAATCCAAGGTAATCGCCCAGAAAGCTCCTGAGGTCAACCAGGTGGATCTTCTGGGGGGTCTTTATCAGCGGCTCATATGAAAAGGCTTCGTTTGTTATGAAAAACCGTGCGCCGCTTGAGGTGGTTATGGCCTCCACCTGGTGGTAAGGGAGAAGCAGATCGATTTTTCGCTTGTTGCCGTCAAAGAAACCGGTGCCGGTAAAGTCGTACAGCAGGTAAAGGAAAGGTTTCAGTTTTTCGCTGTACCCGGTGAGGACAATTACCCTTTTATCCCCTATATAAACAGCGCCTGTTATGAGGCCGTTTACATTAAGTGACGCCCTCATTTTTGCTTCCCGGGTTCCGGGTGTTTTCGGTACGGAGTAAAGCGTGGTCGTGTTGCTTGCCCAGCCCTTGGTGAAAAGATAGAGGCTGTCGCCCGATACGATGAACGCTTCGCAGTCGAAATCCGAATCATAGGACTCTGAGTCAAAATCAACCTGTTCAGGGTATGAAAAGCATATTGAATCGAACTGGAGTGTGTTGCCGGAGATGCTTTGTTTTGCAACCCTATAGACCTTCAGGTCGGTGCGGTTGCCCGAGTTGTTTCCGAAATCTCCTATATAGATATAATTCTCATCCTGGGTTATCTCTTCCCAGTCGGTGTTTGTAAGGCCCGTCAGCGGATACTTTCGTTCAACCTTTCCGTAAAGCGTATCCAGGGCATAGAGATTGATATCAGTATTGTCGTTGTGAGTCCAGAACATGTTATCCCGGAATATCAGTCCCGATGTTTCAGCGATCTCCGCGTCGAGGTTAAGGCTGCCCAGCGGTGCAATATTGGCCGGATTGTATCTGCAGCTGCCGTCGTTGACAACTGCTTCCGGATCGTAGTTAACAGCCAGGCGGTCAGGACAGCCGGCCTGCTGGGCTGAAATCTGAAAGGCTGAAAGGAAGAAAGCCGCAAGGACCGGAATATGCCTTATCTTCATCTGCTGGTGAGTTGCAGGGATAAAGATAAGAATATAATGCGGATCAGATCAAAACATTAACTTTGCCTCTGTAACGTAAACAGATATCCAGTTTTGAAAAGCAAGGTAGAAAAAGCGGTTACGCTGATGGAGTATCTCAGGGAGCTCTTTCCCGATTCGCCCAGGACCAGGATAAAGAAGCTGTTGCAGGGAGAGACTGTCCGAGTAAATGACAAGCCGGTAACATATTTTGCTACACCGCTGAAGCCGGGAGATATTGTAGAGGTGAACCGCCAGGCCGGCAATGCATCCAGGGCAGGGCTGCCTTTTCCGGTGCTGTATGAGGACGGATACGTCATTGTTGTCGACAAGCCTCCCGGGAGGCCGACCTCAAGTACCGACGGCAGCCTGAGCATCCAGAATATAGTTTCGGATTTTCTGGAGAAGCAGAGCAAGGGAAAATTCAGGGCTCATGTGGTGCACCGGCTCGATAAGGAAGTGTCGGGAGTCCTGCTGTTCGCAAAGAACAGTGAGACGATGGAGATCATCAAGGAGAGTTGGGAACAGACTGAAAAACACTATTATGCCCTTGTGGAGGGATTGCCGGAAAAGGACGAAGACACCATCAGAAGCTGGCTTGTTGAGGACCGTTCGCAGAAAGTTCATTCGACCAGAAATCCTGAAAATGCGAAATTCTCAATCACCCATTACAAGGTAATCAGAAGGATTGTTGATCATGCGCTTCTGGATGTCCGCACCGAGACCGGCAGGAAGAATCAGATCAGGGTTCATCTCTCCGATATAGGATGTCCGATCATTGGCGACAGGAAATACGGAGCATCGGATGAATTCCGCCGCAGGGTCAGGCTCCATGCATTTTCTCTCTCATTTCCTCATCCCGAAAGCGGAAAGATGATATTTGTGAAATCACCGATGCCTGAAGGATTTCTGTCGCTCAGGAAGAAGGATGAGCACTATAAAAAGTGAGGATAAATCTAAAAGCAAGCCTCAGGCTTCGTTCTTTTTTAAAAACGCGGAATCCCTGAAAAGCTTCTCCAGTTCATCCGATATCGCAGTGGGATTGGTCAGGGGCATTCCGCCATCATTGAGTTCATAACCCAGGAGGTCAGCTTTCTTCATTTTTTCAAGAACAGGGAGTTTTGTCCTGTTGGTTGTCTCAATATGGTTGCCATCCTTGTCGACGATTATGAGCCTGGGAAGAAAGACACCTTTTCTTCCGATGAAATCGTCCATTATTTTCACTCCCTCTTCGAATTCTTCACGGGTGGTTCTGCCGAGAGCCTCATATTTCAGAAGTTTTTTGTCATCCCATGTGAAAACATTTGCAAAGCTTTCAGAGATCTTTTCATCAATATCATGATCGAGGTTGAGGGTATCATGGCCGGAAGGCATCAGTACTACTTTCCCTCCGCCTCCCTCGATATTTGCCGCGTATCTTGGAACGGTGACGCCGGACATCCATCCCTGGAGATGCTTCATATAGATCTTTCCAACCTGGATGGGAGTGATGAAATGGACTATTCCTTTTTCCTTGTGGCACTGAAGAAGGTAATAGGGGTGAACGCCTATCCAGAACATCCTTCTGAATGTCTCTGCAAGTGATTTGTAGTAATCGTTCACATGGTTGAGCAGGACCGTCTGGTTCCTTATTGCGAATCCGTGGTTCCGGATCCTTTTGACCGCAGCTGCCAGGTCGGTGGTTATTTCCTGGTAGTGATTGATATGGGTCATGAAATAGACATACTTTTCCGGACCTTTGGTGAACCTGTTGGCTGCCTGGGTGATAAGATCGAGTATTTCGTCGGTTATTCTCATCGGCAGTACCACAGGCACCCTGGTGGCAATCCTTATTACCTTCAGATGATCTATCTTGCTGAGTTCCTCGAGAACATAGCGCAGCCGGTTTTTGCTTATCATAAGCGCATCGCCTCCGGTTACCAGCACTTCGTTGATATTCTTGTTGTAACCTATATAGAATAAACCTTTTTGTACCTCCCTGAGGTTGACATCGACCGACGAATCGAGCGATTTAGCCCTCTGGCAATGAACGCAATAGGATGCGCAGCTTGTGTTCTCGGCCACGAAAAGAGCAAGCCTGTTGGGGTATCTCTGATATGCGGCACCAAAGCTTCTTGATCCCTCGCTCATGGCAGCTTCAAGGCCTGTATCGGGAAAAAGCAGGTTTGCCGGAGTGGGTACGCTTTGCCAGAAAATCGGGTCAAGTCTTTTGTAGGACTTATCTCCTTTTGGCATTTCCGGGTGGAACGGATCAGCCTGCATCAGTGAAGCATAATAGGGTGTGATCCGCATGGGTTCCTTGCCCTGTCTCCTCAATTCGGAAAGGGTTCTTCCAATCTCCTCCGCCTGGTAATCGTTAAGTTTGATTACTTTTCTGAGATCTTCAACCGTGCTTATTGAATTCTTAAGCTGCCATAACTGATCATTCCATTGCTTTTCCGTAACATCTTTCCAGAGTTCTATAGTATTGAATTTCCTGGGTCTGTAAAAAATATTGTCCTCATTCTCCATCTTCACATATTATAGGGGTTTGCAAGCAGTATTTGTGAATCAGAATTGACTCTACAGGTAAAGATAGTGAAAATCAGCCGGAAACAGGTATAAATCAGGTAGTTTTATTGGCAGAAATTTAAAGATGGGGGATTAGTGTTTCACCCCCCAGCCCCCCTAAAGGGGGGCTAAGAACCAAAAAATAAGGTGATTACTCGATATTTTAAGTGTCACGAAATTGAAAAAAGCATATCGTATTGGGTAAAATATTTGTCGTCTTACGATAACCCGGTTATTGTTTATCGATAAAAATTCGTGGATTTTTCTTATTCAACCAGCTTTAATATGTACATATGGAGATGACGCAAGACGCAAGACGCATGTCTCACGGTTCCAGTCTCTCCCCTTCTCCTCTTCTCCCCATCACCCCTTCCTGCCTTTACGCCATTACGCCATTACGCCATAGCGCCTCACGCCTCACAAAAGCCTCAGTCCCCCTCCGTTGTTCCTGACCGATTCCGGCCAGATGCTGGACTGGACCTCACCGATATGTTTTTTCCTCAGCAGGAACATGCAAACCCTTGATTGACCGACTCCTCCGCCGATGCTCAGGGGAAGCTCGTGGTTCAGCAGCATGCTGTGGAAAAGCAGGTTCCTTCTTTCAGTGCAGCCTTGTATAAGGAGCTGTCTTTCCATTGCTTCCTCGTCCACCCTGATTCCCATTGAAGAGAGCTCAAAAGGTCTTTCAATTACAGGGTTCCAGACAATAATATCACCGTTAAGTCCCTTGTAGCCATCTTCGTTGGGTGTGCTCCAGTCATCATAATCCGGAGCCCTTCCGTCGTGGGGTTCCCCATTGCTAAGGGCGGCACCTATACCGATGATGAAAACAGCGCCGAAGATCTTTGCTATTTCCATTTCACGCTGCTTTGGGGTCAGATCCGGGAACTCTCTCAGGAGCTCTTCGGCATGAATGAAATATATATTTTCGGGAAGAACAGGGATATACTCCGGATGCAATTCAAAAAGAGCCATTTCCGTAGCTCTAAGTGCCTGGTAGATTGCCCTGACTGCCTGTTTCAGGTACTCGATATTTCTCTGGGAAGGAGTGATTCGCTTTTCCCAGTCCCACTGGTCAACATAAAATGAATGTATGGGGCTCAGCTCTTCGGAAGGCCGGATGGCACGCATATCGGTAAGGAGTCCCTTGCCGGGTTCAATATTGTACTCCTTAAGCCTTATGCGCTTCCATTTGGCAAGCGACTGGACAATCACGGCTTTATGATCCATGATTCCTTTCACCGGAAAACTGACGGGTTTTTCCACGCCATTAAGGTCATCGTTAATGCCTGTACCGTCAAGCACGGCAACAGGTGCCGAAACATTGACAAGATTGAGAGCAGCAGCAAGCTTCCTTCCGAAATAATCCTTGATGAAAAAAATCGCCTCTTCCGTCCTCAGCATATCCTTGCAGGCTTCAACCTTAGTACTTGTCTGTTCACTTATCATAAACCCGTTTTGGTTATATTTATAAGGCAAATATAGCTATTAAGTTTTAATATAAAAGCAAAAAGGCAAAAATAATTAATAATATGTGATATTTTGACTGTATTAATTAAAGAATTGAATGAAAAACAGGGTGGAAAATAAAATCCGTAATAAGGTTGAAGTTCTTGCGAATGTTTATAAATTGTAACTGCCCTTTGCAGGAAAACAAGGACTATGGACAGGTATATCAGAGAACTTATAGCTGAAGGCGAGAATCAGCATCTCGATTTCAAGTACTGCGTATCTGACAGCCGGAAGATTGCAAGAACTCTTTCGGCCTTTGCAAATACCGAAGGCGGACGACTTCTTATTGGGGTTCGCGATAACGGCAGCATTGCCGGGATCAGGTCGGATGAGGAAATCTATATGGTCGATACCGCAGTTCAGCTTTTCTGCAAACCCGAAGTTGATTATTCGATAAGGCAGCACATCGTTGGGGGCAAGACCGTCCTTGAGGTTGAGGTACGCAAGGGGAGCGACAGGCCATATAAGGCAATGAATGAAGATGGCAGGTGGATTTCATACTTCAGGCATCTTGACCAGAATCTTGCAGCGAACAGGGTACTTCTTCAGATATGGAAAAAAGAGAAGAAGGTTTCGGGAGTACTTGTGAAGTTCAGCAAGCCGGAAAACACCCTTATGGAATACCTGCAAAAGAACGGGTCGGTAACCCTGTCGAAGTTCAGGAAGATATCAGGCATAAGTGCGTACCGGGCTGAAGCAATACTTGCAAACCTTATAATATTCAGGGTGCTGGTTATGGATGCCTCGGAAAAGGGATTCACATATTCCATCCGGCCGGATGATTCAGGCAAAAAGGAATAATATGGTTATAAATACCGAAGGGAATTTTGACAATTTTATTCAAATAAAATGGAGGGACCGGAGGAAAAAATACCTAATATTGGAACCTTAAAATGAAATCCGGACACATAATTTACGGGGGTATAAAATGACAGCGGAAGGCCGCATAGGATTCGACAATGAGAAATACCTGAATGAGCAGACAGCTGCAATTCTTGAAAGGGTAAGCAGGTTCAACCAGAGGCTCTATCTGGAGTTTGGCGGCAAGATCCTGTATGACTATCATGCGGCACGGGTTCTTCCGGGCTTTGACCCTAATGTTAAAATGAGGCTTCTCCAGAAGCTAAAGGATAAGATTGATGTAATACTCTGCATCCATGCCGGAGCCATTGAAAGAAAGAAGATAAGGGCCGATTTCGGAATAACATATGATGTTGATGCACTGAAAACGATAGATGATTTCAGGGAGTGGGGCCTGGATATCAGTGCGGTTGTTATTACCCGCTACCAGAATCAGTCACCCGCGAAAGCCTTCAGGAACAAGCTGGAGATGAGAGGAATAAAGGTGTATCTACATTATCCGACCGAGGGTTATCCTACAAATATCGACCTGATTGTCAGTGACAAAGGTTACGGAGCCAATGAGTACATCAGTACCACAAAACCCATTGTGGTTGTCACGGGCCCCGGGCCGGGGAGCGGAAAGCTGGCCACCTGCCTGTGCAATCTCTTTCATGAATACAAAATGGGAGTCAAGGCAGGATATGCAAAGTTTGAGACCTTCCCGATATGGGATCTTCCAGTCGATCATATGGTAAACCTTGCCTATGAAGCTGCAACGGTCGATCTGGAGGACAGGGTTCTGATCGACGAGCATCATCTTAAAGCATATAATGTAAAGACAGTCAATTATAACCGCGACATTGAGGCATTTTTCCTACTGAAAAGGATACTTGAGAAGATCACCGGAGGCGAGTCGATGTATCAGTCGCCCACCGATATGGGTGTAAACCGGGCCAGTTCGGGTATCGTAAATGATGACATCATAAGGGAGGCTTCACATCAGGAGATAATACGGCGTTATTTCAGGTGCACCGTGGAGTATGCGATGGGTCTTGTGGAAAAGGATACGGTCGACCGGATAAAGGCAATAATGAAAAAGGCCGGTACGAAGCCTGAGGACCGGAAGGTTGTCTGTCCTGCAAGGGAAGCGGCAAAGGATGCTGAACTGAAAGGCAAGGGCATTAATGGAATCTTCAGCGGAGCAGCAATTGAACTTGGCGACGGAACCATCATTACCGGGAAAAGTTCTTCCCTGCTTCAGGCATCCTCGAGCCTTATCCTGAATGCCGCGAAGCATCTTGCCGGGCTTCCCGACAGGATGTTTCTTCTTCCCGAAGCCATTATCGACTCGGTGATGCATCTTAAGAAAGTGGTCCTTGAAGGAAAGATGGTAAGTCTTGATGTTGACGAAACCCTGATAGTCCTCGGGATAAGCGCACTTTCAAACCCGGCTGCAAAGATGGCCCTTGAGAACCTGAAACTTCTCAGGAATTGCGAGGTCCATCTCACTCATATACCAACTCCCGGCGATGAGGCAGGGTGGCGGAAACTGAAGGTGAATCTTACGTGCGATCCGGAATACTCGGGCAAAACCCTCTTCCCGGGCGGTTGAACATTCCCTGATTGTGTTCACATCCGTTACAATCCGGCTGCAGCCTGTTGACAATAAATATCAATCAGTTCATCAGCCATCCCGTAACCCAGGTTGGAAGCCTTGTGAAAGTCACGGCATGCGTTCTCAATCTGTCCCGATTTCACTTTGGCCATTCCCCTCCAGAAATACGCTATTCTTCTGTGAACTCTATAACCTGTCCATTGTCTGATAACCCTGCTGAAATCGGAAATGGCGCTCTGGTAGTTACCGAGGCGGTAATGCGCCTGCCCCCTTCCGATATAATATTGTGAGTTATTCAGGATACCCCCGATGGCCCTGCTGAAATCATCAATAGCTCCGGGAAAGTCGTGAATATAGAATTTTGCCCATCCTCGTCTTCCATAGGTATTATGATCATCTGGATTTATTTTCAAGGCTATATCATAGTCATCGATTGCTCCCCTGAAATCCTTGAGGTAATATTTTGCCACACCCCGGTTCTCCCAGGCCTGAAGGAAGCCGGAGTCAATTTTAATTGCCCATGAAAAAGCAGATATTGCATCCTTATAATCTTTCCGGAAGAACTTATCGAGCCCCTCATTGTAGGATACCATTGCTCTTCTTTCGGTCGTCTGGCTAAAAGACAGCAACGGGAATACCAGAGTGCACATTATGCAGATGAGTGATCTCATGACTCCATAAGCCTTCCGGATAACCGGTTTTTTTGTTTGCGGTATAATTTACGGGGAATTTCCGAAATAACCTTATATGTCAGGATCAGAACACCAGACCAATCCTGAATGACAATATTTTATTGGATACCAGGTCCCATGGCTGGTTTCCGATATCCCTTGTGACATCGAGGAAGTTATTTTCAAAGCTAATGCCCATGATGAGGTCATTGCTTGTTCCAAGAGGGTATTCTATACCCGCCATTATGTGATATCCGAGATTGATTTTCCTAAGTTCGGCCATGGCATTATCGCTTCTTATGTTCTGAGAGGGAATAGCTGCAGTTCCCATAACCAGTATTTTCGGATCGAATCCGAGATCAGCGAACACTTTTGCGTAGCCGAGCTGATCGGTTTCGAGTTTTACTCCGAGCGGAACACTGACATAATTAACCCTGTAGATGATTGGTTCATATGGATCAACCATAACTATTTCGCGGTCAAAATTCCTTATCTCGAAGCTTGTGACCTCGTTGCTGATCAGTCGTCCTCCGGCATTGATGATCCTGATGCCTGAAGAGAATGAATAATTGCGGCCGAAGTAGCTGTTGTATGTAAGTCCGAAGCTGAATCCGGGCACCGCTCCGTCGCTGCGGACGTCGTAGCTACGTGTTGTGAACCAGCTGAGGAGAGGATCGAAATGGATTCCCAGCTTAAGATACTGGCGGAGAACCTCTCCGCGGGCATAAGGTCCGTACGACTGCCTGGGCTGATTAGCCCTGGGATTATCGAAAATCCCTGAATACCTGGGGTCCGGACGGTAAACAGTCTGGGCTGTGAGGGCATCGCATATAAATAGCAGGAAAACAGCTATAAACGCTAAGATTATGGGGTAATTTTGTTTGTTTTTCATTGCCTTAAGGGAATATTGATATAATCACTATGGCATTTTATGTTGATCCTATTAAAGCAGATTGCAAATATTGAGCCAAAAGAAACTGCAGTAAATAGTCCATGAAGCATGCACTAAGAACCCTAAAACAGAATATTATTTTGAATCCGGTCAGAAGAGGAATCCTGCTGACAGTCATTTGTTTAATGTAAAACAGGTCCTGGGAGGGTTACAGTCACTGCTAAACACACATCCGCTTATACGAACAGGTTCACTCCTGCATCTTCAGTACGTTCGAGATAGGTAGCCACGCCACCCAGCTGCACACCGTCGACAAACTCCTCTTTCTTAATACCCATCACATCCATTGACATCTGGCAGGCCACCAGTTCAACGCCGTTATCAGCGGCCGTCTTTATCATACTCTCAAGCGAATCGACATTCTTCTTAATCATCACTGAGCGCATCATTTTACTGCCCATGCCGGCCATATTCATCTTTGACAACCTCAGCTTTCGGCTTGACCGGGGCATCATAATGCCGAACATCTTGCCGTAGAAGTCTTTTTTTACCGGCACTTTCTCCTGCCGTCTTATGACATTGAGACCCCAGAAGGTAAAGAATATCGTGACCTTCTTTCCTGATGCCGCCGCGCCGTTGGCAATAATGAATATCGCCAGTGCCTTGTCAAGGTCATCGCTGAAGCATATCAGTGTGGTGTTATTGCCGGTGCGCTGCGATGCCACCCTGGCCGCCGGTTCTGCCTTGCGTACTATTGCAGTTATCTCGGCACCCTCCTGTTTGAGGTCGACAAGATCATTACCGGTGACATTTGCCCATGCCCTGACATCCTTGTAGAATCCGGCATCTGATGCTTTTATCCGCACTGCCTCACCGACGGCAATATTGTCTATCGACTGCTTCAGTTTCAGCACCGGTCCCGGGCACTGCAGACCGCAGGCATCCACATCCTTTATCATGCTCTCATCAAGAAGTGCCGGAGCTCTCTTCTCCCTGGTGCCCTGGTAGATATGATCGTCATGACCTATATAGTCGTTGGCAAAGATATCCTCGTTACTCTGCTTCTGTGTGGCGGTCTCAAAGGTCTTAAGTCCGCCTGAGAGGTTATATACCTCGGGAAAGCCATTCTGCATCAGTATCCTGCATGCAACATGGGCACGCAGTCCGACACCGCAGAAGGCAATGACCTTCTTGTTCTTCGGTATCTCGTCAAGATGCTCCCTAAGTTCATCAAGAGGTATGTTAACCGCACCTTCTATCGTCCCAAGCTGGTACTCATCACGTGTGCGTATGTCAAGGAGGAACATTTCCCCGGGTGAGTACCTGGCCACATCACGCCATGAGATCATTTGAGTGGTGCCGTCAAGGATATTCTCAGCAACCATGCCGGCGATGTTCACAGGGTCTTTGGCCGATGAGTACGGCGGGGCATAGGCATGTTCAATATCGGCAAGATCATGCACCGTTACTCCCTTGCTTATGGCTGCAGAGAAAAGGTCAATGCGCTTGTCGACACCGTCAAAACCAACTATTTGTGCGCCAAGAAGGCGTCCGTCACCCGGTGAGAATGATATTTTTATTGACATCGGAAGAGCCCCGGGGTAATAACCCGCATGCGATGATGAGTGAGTGATAGAGCTTATATGGGGTATATTCAGCTCCGACAGGTGCTTGCCTGAGACACCCGTGGATGCCACGGTGATATCAAAGACCTTGGCAATGGCAGTGTTGATTGACCCCCGGTACCTCTTGTTGTTGCCCCTGACGATGTTGTCGGCAACGATCCTGCCCTGCTTGTTGGCCGGGCCGGCAAGATAGGTTATCATAGGTGTCCCGGTGACGGGATTGGCGAACTCTATAGCGTCGCCGACGGCATAGATGTCACTGTCATTTGTCTGGAGAAACTCATTGACCTTGATGCCTCCTGTCTTTCCCGTCTCCAGTCCCGCCTCCCTGGCAAGATGACTGTCGGGCCTGACGCCTATTGACAGTATAACAATGTCAGCTTTTATTGCCTTTGAGCTGCTCAGTCTGACCACAATACGGTCGTCCTCCCTGTCAAACGAAGAGACAGCAGTCTTGAGGTAGAACTCCACATTCTTCGTCTTCAGGTGCTGATGCACCAGCGACGCCATCGACAGATCAAGAGGAGTCATCACCTGGTCAGCCATCTCCACGATAGTGACGTTGATGCCGCTGTGGTGCAGGTTCTCTGCCATCTCCAGCCCGATGAAACCCGCACCCACAACCACCGCGTGACGTGGTTGCCTGGCTTCGATATATTTTTTTATACGGTCGGTGTCAGGCACATTGCGAAGAGTGAAGATACCCTCCTGATTTATTCCGGGCAAGGGTGGTCTCACAGGCTCGGCGCCAGGCGAGAGGATAAGTTTGTCATAACTCTCCCTGTAGATATTCCCGGTGCGGAGATCCTTCACCGTCACCTCCTTCTTCTCCCTGTCAATTGCAGCGACCTCGTTCATAGTCCGCACCTGCAGGTTAAAACGTGTGCCGAACGATTCAGGAGTCTGAACAAACAGATTATCCCTCTCTGTTATTGTTCCACCGATATAATAAGGCAGTCCGCAGTTGGCATAGGAAATATATTCTCCTCTCTCGAACATTATTATTTCACTCTGCTCATCGAGCCTTCTCAGACGTGCTGCAGTTGAGGCTCCTCCGGCAACTCCTCCAACAATAAGATACTTCATTTTACTATTTTTTGTATTGTTAACAGAATAACAACAGAGAAGGAACTTCGTTCACAAAGTTACTAAAATTTGTGCCACGACTGATTATTGGAATTATAGCCAAAACCCCGACGCATCTGATGTTAACTTCAAAATCCGGTGACTCTTACCATAATCTGCCGTCATTAACTGACCACCTTCCGCCGGTTGTAAATATCAGTCATCATGAAGCTTATGGTTACGAACTTCAGAATGGCCGGAAGTGGTTAGGGCCTCCTGTGTTTGCATTAGTGGCAAAGATTTCCATATTCGATATATAATTGTCATATAATATCCCTACAAACGTCCCCCAAAATACAAAATCCCCTGATAATCAGAGGGTTTAAGTTGTCCCACCAGAACTGTCGGGGCTGTCTTAAGCAGTTTAAACACCTCAAATAACTGAAAATTAGCTATATTCGCAGGAGGACAAAACAGGGGTACAATCATGACAGAATTATTTACAACTTCCCGATGGCTAAGTGTAAACATTTAGGGAATTTACAGTCTCGGATCTTGATTTAGAACCTTTTCAATCTTATTTTTGGGTTGGAGAACGGATAAAATATAAAAGCTAAGAAAGATTGATCTACACATATACCACTTTGAAAATAGTTATTTATATAATTGCCTTTGTATTTATTTGGATTTTACCATCTGCCTGCAAGAATGAAAGGATTAATTCACCCGGTTCGCATGAAAAATACAAGGATTTAAAAGAGAATTTTAAACATCCTGAATCAGTTTCCGGTGTCAACTGCTGGTGGTGGTGGCTAAATGGAAATGTAAACAAAGCTGCAATCGCTAAAGACCTGGAAGCCATGAAGTCCAGAAATTTTCAGGGAGCGATGGTTTTTGATGCCGGAGGGCATAATCAAAGGGGGAACAGGGATATTCCCGCAGGCCCTCTGTTTGGTTCGGATGAATGGAACGAACTGTTTCTTTTTGCGCTTGATAAAGCCAAAAGTCTGGGACTGGAGATAGGATTTAATATTCAAAGCGGTTGGAATTTAGGTGGACCCCGGGTAACACCACAATACGCGGCCAAACAGATTACATATTCAGAAACAAAAATTACAGGCGATAAAAATGTTTCGGTAAAATTAGAATTGCCCGCCATCAGAAAAGATTTTTATAAAGATATCGTGGTGCTTGCCATTCCCGTAAATAATGACCAGAAAACCAATGATTTTATTACCGATTTGGATTTAAAACTGAGTTACCACGAGGTGGGTGGCTCCGCTCCAGACACCCGATTTTTATTGACGAATTCCCCCCAGGATAACACAAGGCCTCAAAATAAACCCCGACATATTGTAAAAAAGGAGGATATAATAAATTTAACCTCTCAGATGAATGAAAAAGGAGTTGTGACCTGGGAGGCACCAGCGGGAGATTGGAGCGTTTTAAGAATCGGTTATACCTGCACCAATTCTCATGTTTCCACCTCAAGCGGCGACTGGCAGG
>JAFGXK010000166.1 GCA_016936695.1 Bacteroidales bacterium
AGTTCAGAAACAATGCACTCAACCCTGAACATCCCGTAATGAGGGGAACAGCCCAGAATCCCGATATCTTCTTCCAGGCCAAGGAATCTGTAAACAGGTTTTATGAACCAGTTCCGGATATTGTCAATTCCTACATGGCTGAAATCAGCAAGCTGACCGGAAGACAATACAAGCCATTCACCTATTACGGTGATCCCGAAGCTGAAAATATCATTGTTGCAATGGGTTCAGTTACAGAAACAACAAAGGAAGTAATTGATTACCTCAGGTCAAAAGGAGAGAAAGCTGGTCTTTTAACCGTCCATCTTTACCGCCCCTTCTCACCAAAATACTTCTTCGATGTTTTCCCGAAATCGGTAAAAAAGATTACCGTGCTCGACAGGGCAAAAGAACCCGGAGCTCCCGGAGAACCTCTTTATCTTGACATAGTCGATCTCTTCTACGGCACGGACAAGAAGCCCCTTATTATCGGAGGCCGTTACGGACTTAGTTCTAAGGACACCACTCCCAGTCACATCCTTTCTGTTTTCGAGAACATGAAAATCAAAGAACCGAAGCATCAGTTCACGGTGGGTATTGTTGATGACGTGACATTCACTTCGCTGCCTGTTCTCCCGGAAATAAACGTCTCACCTGAGGGAACATATTCGGCCAAGTTTTATGGTTTGGGATCGGATGGAACAGTTGGAGCCAACAAGAACTCTATAAAAATAATCGGTGAAACGACCGACAAGTATTGCCAGGCATATTTTGCCTATGACTCGAAGAAATCAGGCGGTATAACCATTTCGCATCTGCGCTTTGGTGATTCTCCCATCCGTTCACCGTATTATGTCAACACACCTGATCTTGTCGCCTGTCATGTACCCTCCTATCTCGACAAATATGATATGCTTAAAGGCCTGAAGAAAGGCGGAACCTTTCTCCTGAACTCGATATGGGATGCTGAGGAGACAAAGGAACGCCTTCCGGATCATATGAAGAAGTACATGGCAGAAAATAATATCGATTTTTATATTATAAATGCAACTTCGATTGCCGAGGACCTTGGCCTTGGAACAAGGACAAACACCATCATGCAGGCAGCTTTTTTCAAGGTTGCAAATGTTATCCCCTACGAAAAAGCCGAAGATGAGATGAAGAAATTCATCTACAAGAGCTATGGAAGAGAGGGAGAAGATGTCGTTAAGATGAACAATGAAGCGGTTGACAAGGGCAGTGGTGTAACCAAAGTTGAAGTGCCTTCAGAATGGGCCGCGATCGAGATCAAAAAACAAAAGGACACAAGGGATATACCCGAGTTCATCCGGGAAGTAATGGAGCCCATCAATGCACTTAAGGGAGACGACCTTCCTGTAAGCGCTTTTAAGGGAAGAGAAGACGGAACATTCCCATCAGGCACCAGCGCCTATGAAAAGCGCGGTATTGCAGTGAATGTTCCCGAATGGCAGCCTGATGAATGTATCCAGTGCAACCAGTGCTCATATGTTTGTCCTCACGCAGCCATCCGTCCCTTCCTTCTTACCGAGGAAGAACTGGCAAATGCTCCCAAGGATACCAAAACAATTCAGGGGATTCCCGGCGCCCTCAAAGCCTATAGGTTCAAGATTCAGGTCAGCGTTCTTGACTGCACAGGCTGCGGAAACTGCGCCGATGTGTGTCCTTCAAAGAACAAAGCTTTGATTATGAAACCGCTCGAGACCCAGATGGGTGAAACTGACCGCTGGAATTACCTGCACGACAAGGTAGGCTACAAGGATTTTGTGGTTGACAAGTTCCTGAATGTCAAGAACAGCCAGTTCTCACAGCCCCTGTTCGAATTCTCGGGCGCATGCGCCGGTTGTGGTGAAACTCCGTATCTGAAAGCAATCACCCAGCTTTTTGGTGACAGGATGATTGCCAGCAATGCCACAGGATGCTCATCCATTTACGGCGGATCGGCACCATCAATGCCTTATACCCATAATAAATTGGGACGCGGACCCGCATGGGCAAATTCCCTGTTCGAAGACAATGCAGAATTCGGATTCGGACTTTCGCTCGGGACGAGCAAAATGCGCGAGCGGATCTCACAGAAGATGCAAGATGCCATCGCAAACGGATCATTAAGCGACGAGACCAAAGCAGCTTTTGAGGAATGGCTGAGGGATAAGAACAATGCAGAGGCATCCAGAACCGCCTCTGCGAAAGTCATTGAGGTTTGCAGCAGGGAAAAAGCTGCTGTCTGTGAAGAGATCCTAAGTCTGAGACAATACCTTATCAAAAAATCTCACTGGATTATCGGTGGTGACGGATGGGCATATGATATCGGTTACGGAGGCCTTGACCATGTACTTGCCTCAGGGGAAGACATTAATGTCATAGTCCTTGACACCGAAGTCTATTCCAACACAGGCGGACAGGCATCCAAATCGACACCTGCCGGAGCCGTCGCAAAATTTGCAGCATCGGGTAAGAAAATCCGTAAAAAGGATCTGGGCCAGATGGCAATGAGTTACGGATACGTTTATGTGGCTCAGGTAGCGATGGGCTCAAACAACAACCAGTATCTGAAAGCTCTGAAAGAAGCTGAAGCTTATCCGGGTCCCTCGCTGATCATTGCTTACTCCCCATGTATCAATCACGGACTGAGAAATGGAATGGGGAAGACCCAGGCTCAGCAGAAGTTTGCTGTCGAATCAGGATACTGGCATCTCTACCGCTATAATCCACTTCTTGAGGAAGCTGGAAAGAATCCTTTCACTCTTGATTCAAAAGAACCGGACTGGAGCAAATTCCAGGACTTCCTGCTATCAGAGGTACGCTACACATCGCTCATCAAGACGTTCCCCGATCAGGCAGAGATACTGTTCAAGGCCGCCGAGGAGAATGCAAAATGGAGGTACAAGGCATATCAGAGGCTTGCTGCTATGGTTTACGAACCGGAAACCAAAGAATAAACTATTTGCAATAAAAAAAGGAGGTATCCCGAAAGAGATACCTCCTTTTTTAGAATTTCACCATGGGAAGATTAATGGGCATCGACTTCGGAACAAAACGGATCGGAATAGCCATCTCCGACCCCATGAATATCTTTGCCTCGCCCCTTCTTACCGTCCGCAATCAGGAGTTTGAGGAATTCCTCACAGAATATCTCAAAACCGAAACTATCGACGGATTTGTTATCGGCTACCCCCGTACCATGAACAACGAGGCCAGTGAAGCTGTTAATTATATAAATCCGTTTGTAAGGAAACTGAGCAAGACCTTTCCCGGAATACCCGTTCATCTTGTTGATGAGAGGTTTACTTCGGGAATGGCCCTCAATGCGATGATAGAGGGAGGAGTAAAGAAGAAGCAAAGAATGGACAAGGCAATGGTGGATAAAATAAGTGCAGCAATAATATTGCAGTCGTTCCTGGAAAGAAGAAAGACCGAAGACGGAAGACAGAAGACCGAAGATGGAGGACGGAAGACGCCCGCCTGACAGACCTCAGTCGGGCAGGGAAGACCGAAAACCAAAGACCAAAGGCAGAAGATAGACGTTATGCCGGTCACTTTTCCTGTATGAAAGCTGAATGATGAATGATGGACGATGAACGATATACAATAAACAGGATACAGAATACCAAATAATTACAACATTTACATCAGTAATGGTTTACCCGATAGTAATATACGGACACCCGGTTCTCAGAAAAGTCGCAGAAGATATTGACAGGGACTATCCTGGCCTTGATCAGCTTATTGCTGATATGTTTGAAACTCTTTACAGGTCGGAAGGCCTGGGGCTTGCAGCCCCACAGATAGGAAAATCGATCAGGTTATTCATTATCGACGGAGAACCCCTTGCTGAAGATGAACCCGAAATGGCAGGTTTCAAAAAGGTTTTCATCAACGCCCGGCTGACAGAAAGAACCGGTGAAATAGAATTGATGGCAGAAGGCTGCCTCAGTATCCCTAACCTGAGGGAAGAAGTAAAACGTGAAGAACATGTCAGAATCACTTACTATGACGAAAAGTGGGAGTTCCACGATGAAGTTTATCAGGGTTATCTTGCCAGGGTGATTCAGCATGAATATGATCACCTCGACGGCATTCTTTTCACCGACAGGGTCAGCCCGCTGAGAAAAAGGCTTCTGAAAGGCAAACTCAGCGCAATCAGCAAAGGAAAGTTCGAAGCAGATTACAACACTATCCTTGCCGGACAAAAGATAAAGGCTTAACTAAATAAAAAATATTCCGTCCCAGCAGGACGAAATCAGCAGAGGGGTCACAGTTTCTACCAATATTCCGTCCTGACGGGACCCCTTGCAACGGATAAATTGTCTCTCCTGAAAAGATTTTCATTCAAAAAACTTAAGCAAAAACAGCCATAAACAATCTGTATTTTGTTTATCTTTATTCGGAATGGTCTCATAGCTGCTGCCGACCGTGCTGAATAGGGAGATTCCTTTCCTTAGGTTATTGATCCCGTTTTGCGGAGGGATCGTTTCAGGCCTTATTATAAAGCCTGAAGCATGGCTTATTGTCATATCTCTTTTAATCCTGGCCGCCGGTTTTCCTGTAAGCCTGATCTTCAATAAAAGGCAGCTGAATCATTTATACGGTATTCTTCTGACCAGTTCGATGTTTTTATGCGGTCTGCTGCTTTACGCGAATGAAAAGAATCAATTATCCATTCTCGAGTCGGAGAAAGGGCATTACATATGCACTCTTATGGAATTCCCCGAGCCGAGGCCAAACAGTTTCAGAACCATCGCCAGGCTCCACGCCAGAGTAGACGGAGGAGATACTGTCAGTCTTAATGGCTCATTAATGATCTATTTCAGAAAGGACCCATTTATCAGTACGCTTCTGCCCGGGGACATCATTAAACTGGAGTGCCAGCCGCTACCTGTTGTTAACAGGGGCAATCCGCATGAGTTCGATTACAAATTCTATCTTGAAAACAACGGCATAAAATATTACAGTTTTTCCCGGAAAAACGACATACTGTCACATTCAAGGCCTGAAAAATCAAGACTCCGGTACAGAGCGCTAATTATAAGGGAAAGAATAATAGGCATGTACAGGGAAAGGGGCATCTCCGATGACCGGATTGGACTTGTGGCAGCACTCACCCTTGGACAAAAAAACCTGCTCGACCCGGAACAGAAACAGATATTCATCAGGGCAGGTGTAATGCATATAATGGCTGTCTCAGGATTGCATGCAGTTATCCTTAGTATGTTTATACTTAATATGCTGTTTTTTTTAAAGGGAAGGCTCGAGTTTATCAGGATCCTTATTGCAGTGGTCCTGTTGTGGGGATTTGCATTTGTTACAGGCCTGACGCCATCTGTTTTAAGGGCTGCCCTCATGTTTTCATTCCTCCAGGCAGGAAAGCTAATGAAACGGGATGTAAACAGCATCAACTCGGTGCTTGCCTCAGCCGTGATATTGCTTATAGCGCGTCCTTCAGTCCTGTTTGATGCCGGATTCCAGCTCTCATATTGTGCTGTAATTTTCATCATATGCTTTTACAGGAGCTTCTACCTTAAGATCCGTTTAAAGAATTATGGAGCCGACAAGATATGGCAGTCAGCTGCTGTAACTATAATTGCCCAGACCGGAACCCTGCCGCTTACAATTTCTCTTTTCAACAGGTTCCCGGTGTGGTTTATACTTACCAATATAATAATTGTCCCCCTCTCTTCAGTGGTAGTAATCATCGGTTGCCTGGTGCCGCTTACGTATCCGGTTGAATTCATCTCGCATCATCTGGCTCTTCTAATGGACTATCTAACAGGCCTAACTGAGGTTTTTACCGAAAAAGCAGCCTCATTGCCTTTTGCATCAATTGAGAATATAGGAATGGTCCCGACCGAGTCATTTCTGCTAAGCATTTTTATTTTTCTTTTCACCATGTCGCTGCTGAACAGAAAAGCTATCCCGCTGCGCATTCCCCTCATTGCCCTTCTGATTCTGGCAGGTGCAGGCAGTATAAGAAGAATTCACGACAGGGTAACAGGGGAGCTGATCGTCTACAACGGAATCAGCGAATCGCAGGTAGGAATAAGGACGGGCAGGACATTGAATATCTGGTCAGAATCTGACACATTAATGCCGGAAGCAGCCAGGCACAGTATGACCCGGGGATTAAATGTGAATAATATACATGCAGGACCAGGGGCCCGGCTGATAGAAACCGGGTATAAAAGGATTCTGATATGCGGTCATCTGACAAAGATTTTGCTTCAAAAAACCTTGCCTGACATTGTGGTTCTCAAGGGAAAATATCCAAGTATTGACATGGGAATTAATCCGGACGAGATACCTGAAACGATAGTTACAGGTTCGGAGGTCTCTGCCGGATCGTTGAACATCAATGATGCATGGAAAAGCCGCTCACACATCCATAATGTCAGTACTTTGGGTGCCTGCAGACTTAAGCTTTGAATCAGATTTCCTTTTTAGCCGATTTATATATTACTTTGTGGTCTATTTTATCAGGGTTCTATGAGAATAATAATTGCCGGGGCCGGTGAAGTTGGAACTCACCTGGCCAAATTGCTTTCGAATGAGAATCACGAGATCATACTTATCGATACCGAGGAGGAAAGGCTAAAGCCCGTGGATTCAACCATGGACGTGCTTACCTATACCGGATCGGCCACCTCGATAAGCATACTTCAGGAACTTCTTCACAAGAAAACAGACCTGTTCATTGCAGTTACCCACTGGGAAGACACAAATATAACCGCTTCCATTCTTGCAAAAAGACTGGGAGCCATAAAGACCATAGCAAGGATTGACAATCTCGATTACCTTGAGCATTCAACACTGGAATTCTTCAAATCGCTGGGGATTGATTCCCTTATTTATCCTGAACTGATTGCTGCCAGGGAGGTGCTGAGCCTTCTTCATGAAACAGGCACAACCGATTTCATGGAGTTTTGCGGCGGGAAACTTGCAATGTATGTCCAGAAACTTGACCAGAACGCTCCAATCATCGACAAATCGCTCATGGAGCTTGCCTCCACAACAAATACGGAAAAATACAGGGCTGTTGCAATTAAGCGCAATGATATAACCATTATCCCTAGGGGAAATGAGAGATTCCGTCTGGGGGACCTTGTCTTTGTCATCTCGACATTTGACGGAATTGATGAAATGATGACCACATCTGGAAAGGAAAACTTTGAGGCAAAAAGCATAATGATACTTGGAGGGAGCAGGATCGGAAAGCATGTGGCGTCGTATATGCAGAAGACAAGTCAGGTAAAGCTTATAGACTCGGATCCCCAGAGATGTGAAGATCTTTCCGACGTTCTTGAAAATACACTTATAATAAACGGGGACTGCCGTAATGCCGATCTTTTGCAGAACGAAGGGATAGCCCACATGGACGCCTTCGTTGCAGTGACAGGCAATTCTGAAACCAATGTCCTCTCCTGTCTTCTTGCCAAGAAACTGGGAGTGAAGAAGACCATCGCGGAAGTTGAGAACATGGAGTATATCAATCTTGCTGAAAACATAGGTATTGACACCATTATCAACAAGAAGATTGCTGCTGCCAGCAGAATATTCAGGCACACAACAAATCCGAACGTCACCCAGGTGAAATACATGACCGGAACAGAAGCTGAAGTCATCGAGTTTAATGTCCCGGAGAATGCCAGAATTACGAAAGGAACACTGAGGAGCCTTGAGTTTCCTGCACACTCCATTGTTGGCGGCGGAACCAGGGACGGAGTTCCGTTCATAGCAACGGGTGATACCATAATAAGGCCCAACGACAAGGTTGTTGTTTTTACGCTGCCTTCAGCATATGAGAAGGTGTCGAAATTCTTCACCTGATCACCATGATCAATTCAAGAATAATTGCAAGGGTCTTCAGCCAGGTACTGATCCTCGAAGGGATTTTGATGCTCGTTTCGTCTGGTGTTTCATGGATTTACAATGAACCTGCGGCACGGTCCTTTTTATTTTCTGCCGTAATAACCCTCGTAACCGGCATCCTCGTCTTCACTCCACTCAGGCATCAGGAGAAGGTTTACGGAACAAGGGAAGGTTTTATTATCATTACATTTATCTGGATTTTATTCGGTGCCTTCGGGTCTCTCCCCTATCTCTTCACTTCATCGACCGGTAACTTCACTGATGCGTTTTTCGAATCGATATCCGGATTCACCACAACCGGAGCAACTATTTTCAGGGATATTGAATCTCTTCCTCGCGGATTACTATTCTGGCGAAGCCTTACGCAATGGATCGGAGGAATTACAGTAATAACCCTGGCACTTCATGTGCTACCTGTTGTTAGGAGCCTCAACATCCAGCTTCCTGCAACAGAATTCCCGGGCATCACGGCTGACAAAATACATCCCAGGGTGATAGAGACGACAAAAAGACTGATTGGAGTATATGTCGCACTCACCATCGCTGAAATTATTCTGCTCGCTTTGGGAAAGATGCCTTTTTTTGATTCCGTTTGCCACTCTTTCTCAACACTTTCGACTGGGGGCTTTTCGACCAGGAATACAGGAATTGCGACATTTCCTTCTCTATATATAAAGGCCGTTTTCATCCTTTTCATGTTTTTCGCAGGAATAAATCCTGCCCTCTTCTATTTCGCTTTCAAGAGAAGCTTCACCAAGATCATTCGCAATAATGAATTTGCAGCCTACCTTGTCCTGGCTATTCTTTTCCCGGCACTTATAATATTCCTGCTGTTCAGGGAAAAGGGCATCTCATTTTCATCCGGCTTTATGGATGGATTGTTCAATACTATATCAGTTATAACCACTACTGGATTTTACACTGTCAGCTTCAACGAATGGGGATACCTTGCCATGCTGATCATCTTCTTTCTGATGTTCACAGGGGGAATGGCCGGTTCTGCGAGCGGAGGTATCAAGGTAGTCAGACTGCTGATTGCCGCAAGGAATTCGCGGAATGAGTCCAGGCGGATGATCCATCCAAATGCCTATCTGCCAGTGAGAGTCGATCAGAAGAAAGTGCCTCAGAACATCATCCAGAACCTGTTGATATTTATAATTATATATTTCATCACGTTGTGTACCGGGGCGCTGCTGATATCGTTTCTCGATTATGATATTATAACATCATTCAGCACTGCGGCATCGATGCTGGCAAACATTGGTCCGGGCTTGGGCACGTTCGCTCCTTTTTCAACCTATGCGGATCTGCCATTAGCAGGCAAGTGGATACTAAGCGGGCTGATGATTTTGGGACGGGTTGAGATCCTGAGTGTATTGATTTTATTCACTGGGAGTTTCTACAACAAATAATGAGGCAGCCAGAATTATCCTTTTACCGGAAAATGAAGATCACAGTTCAAGTATGCCCAGTCCCTGTCTGAGGATTGTGAATTCATCCGTTGTACAATCGACCACGGTTGATGCTTCATTTCTGCCATAACCGCCGTCAATGACTATTTCAGCGACATCATTATACTTTTCATATATCAGTTCGGGATCGGTGGTATACTCGATCACCTCATCGGGGTCATGAATTGAAGTAGTGATTATGGGACGACCCAATTCCCTTACAAGTTCCATGACGATACTATGATCCGGTATTCTGATCCCGACTGTCTTCTTTTTATTTTTGAACATTTTCGGGATCTGATTATTAGCCTGAACAATAAAAGTAAAGGGGCCGGGAAGGTTTCGCTTGAGCAGTTTGAACACCGAGTTATCCCTTATAATAGTATATTCAGAGAGCTGGCTCATATCATGAAAAATAAGTGACATATCAGGATTTCTGGGATCAAGTCCCTTCATCCTGGCTATAAGCTCAATTGATTTATTTGCCTTTATATCGCAGCCGATTGCATAAACAGTATCGGTGGGATAGATAATTATTCCACCCTTATCGAGGACTTCAACCACTTTCCTTATCCGGCCGGGATCTGGATTTTCTGGATATATCCGGAGGAGCATCTTCAGTAACTATTCAAATAAACCGGGTCAGAGACTACAGTTTGTATTAATTAAAAAAGGGTAAGCTACTTATATCGCACCGCTACAACCGCCTACCCTTGCTACCTTCCGATCCTGGGGGAGTTC
>JAFGXK010000167.1 GCA_016936695.1 Bacteroidales bacterium
TGGAGGAAGAAATCTGAAAATTGTTCCATGTGCACGTTATTTTATACCAAGTAACTGTTTTGCTCTTTCACTTACATATTCCCTGTTATGGACGGCCGTGGTTCCAGCAATAATATCATCCTTAAGATTGAATTCAAATGATCCGTCCTTGCCTATCATCAGCTTCAGCAGGTTTACTATATTGGATCCGAACATCTTGCTTGAATCAGTGGGCATGTCGGAAGGAAATTCCGAATTGCCGATAATGGTAACTCCATTGACGGTAATGGTTTTGTTGTTTTCAGTAAGCTCACAGTTGCCGCCTGAACAGGCCGCAAGATCAACTATCACCGAGCCTGGCTTCATGGCAAGCACTGTTTCCTTTAGAATCAGCACCGGAGCTTTCCGGCCGGGTATCTGAGCAGTTGAAATGACTACATCCGAAGTTTTAGCGTGTTTCTGTATAAGCTCCTGCTGTTTTAATTTAAACTCTTCAGTCTGCTCAACGGCATAACCGCCTGCTGCTGAATCCTCCTTCGCTCCCTCCACTTCGATGAATCTGCCTCCAAGGCTCTTAACTTCCTCCCTAACAGCTGACCTTACATCAAACACCTCGACCACTGCTCCAAGCTTCCGGGCAATGGCAACTGCCTGCAAGCCGGCAACACCCGCTCCCAGTATCAGAACCTTCGCAGGTTTAATGGTCCCGGCAGCCGACATAAACATCGGAAAGAACCCCGGAAGAGATGATGCAGCAGCGAGTACAGCCTTGTAACCTGAAACTGTGGCCATTGACGAGAGGATATCCATCGACTGTGCCCTGGTGGTACGAGGAATGATGTCGAGCGCAAGAACGGTCAGACCCCTGAGCCTTGCCTTATCGAGCCATTCCCTGTTCTCGGCCGGATTGACAACACAGCAAAGAATCTGTCCTTCTGAGAATACTTCGGGATTGTCTTCCAGAGGAGCATTTACAGATAATATTAAACCTGATCTGGAAATAAGTTCCTTCCTGTCATTTACAGAAGCACCGGCAGCCACGTAATCCGTGTCAGCAGCCCAGGCTTTCTCTCCTGCACCTTTTTCGATAATGAAAGATACACCCAGCTTCACAAGAACGGCAACTTCCCCGGGAAGCATGGCCACTCTCCTTTCGGCTCCGGATTCCTTTAGAATGCCAATAACCATTATATTCAAATTTGGAGTTTAGAGATTGTAATTCAGGTTTCAGTGTTAAAAAGTTTATAGCACAAAATAGTAAAATTTATTCTTTTCCAAAGAAATTATCCAACCAGAAAGAATTAGCCTCATTCCTGTAATGTACCAGTTTGGCGCCGCTCCAGCCGTGACGGCCATTAGGATAAAGCATAAACCTGAACGACTTACCTTCGTCCTGCAGTCGTGAGATCAGATAAATTGAATTCTGCATATGAACGTTATCGTCAAGGTCTCCATGTGTCAGGTATAGCTTTCCCTTAAGATTCTCAACCCAGGTCAGAGCCGATCCATCTTTATACCCCTCGGGATTATCCTGAGGGGTATCCATATATCTTTCTGTATAGACATCATCATAAAGCCTCCAGTCGGTAACTGACGATCCTGCAAATCCGTGGGTCCAGTATCCTGCTCCCCGGGTAAGTGCCATGCAGGTCATGTAACCTCCGTAAGAACTTCCTGTGATCCCCATTCTCGAACCGTCGATATATGGCTTTGAAAGAAGCCACTTCACTGCATCCTGATAGTCGAGAATCTCCCAAAGGCCAAGACTGCGGTGAAGATAATCGAGCCCCCTTTTACCGAAATGTCCCGAGCCCCTGTGATCGACCGTAAAAGTTATTATCCCGTTTTGCGAATCCCACGACGGATCTGTGCCCTGCCATCTGTTACTGACATTCTTTGAATCAGGACCGCCATAAATCCTGAATATAACCGGATATTTTTTTGAAGGATTGAAACCAACAGGATATGTTATAATTGCCGGCATTTGGAACAGACCGTCAGAGGTGGGGATCCTTAGCATCTCTGCCTTGGAATGCTTTGACGGATCAAAGGCCGGCTGATCAAATTTATGGATTTCCCTTACCTGCCGGCCCCGGCTGTCAAAGAGAATAATTGAACCTGCACTGGCAATATTGCTCCATGTGTCGACAATCCAGGTGCCCTTCGGTGATATACTGCCCGAGTGGCTGCCTGGTCCGCTTGTCATCTGAACAAGGTTTTTTCCGTCGAGCCCCACGCGAAACAGATGACTGTCAGTCGATTCTGTTCCCGTGGCAGTGAACCATATAACCTTTTGTATCTCATCAACCCGTTCTATGTCGGTGACCCTGAAGCCGAGACTGGTCAGCTGCGCTATGAGCTTGTTATTCCAGCTATAGTAATAAAGGTTTTCCCAGCCGTTTCTGACACTGTTCACAATGAAGCCGGAACCGTCTTTCATAACATAAATATCCTTGTAGAAATCGAGCCATGCTTTCTGCTTTTCATTGTAGATTTCAGAGAAATCGCCGGTGGCCGGATCAGCAAGTATGATATTCATTTCATTCTGATCGCGGTTTATCACCTGAACTGCCAGCTTCCTGCTGTCGGGTGTCCAGAACGGCCATGCAATATACTGGTCAACATCATAATCCGTCTTCACCCAGGTAGTCTTTCCGGATGCAATATCAGCAATGCCCATTTTCACCTTCGGATTCGGATCGCCTGCCTTGGGATAGGGAACCACTTCAAGAAGACCATGAACCCCGTCAGCTTCATCCAGACGGTTCAGTGTAAAAACCGGAACCTCAGTCTCGTCAGTCCTGAGGTAGGCAATACTGTTGCCGTCGGGCGACCACCAGAAAGCTGCATAACGGCTAGGCCTATCAAGAATTTCCTCCATGTAAACCCATGATGAGTACCCGTTATATATCCTGTCGGAAGCATCGAATGAAATTCTTATCTCCCTGCCTGCTGCTAGGTCATACACATAAAAGTCCTTGTTCCTTGTGTATGCGATCTTTTGGCCGTCGGGCGAAAAACGGTAATTCACTTCCTCTGCATCATCGCTGGTCAGCCTTTTAAGCTCCCTGTCGCCTTTCCTGAAAAAATAGAGGTCATTGTCACGGCTTAAAACAGCAGTCTGACGGTCGGGACTCACTATGTCAAATAAACCCAGGGCCACTCCTGAAGGAAGAGCTTCGTTCAAGACTTCCCTCTCAGTCTTTTCGGAAGTCACATCAACGCTTCTGCCGTTCCGGACATTTACTTTTCTGGTTACCGGCCTGTTTTCGGAATCTACTGTCTGTAAAAGAAAATTATTGTCATCAGCCCATCCGGTTACCCTGACACCGCTGCCGCCCCTTATCTGGGAAAACAGGGTCCCGGAACCGGATATAAATATTAAAAGAAGGATTAGTGTAATTCTTAAAGGTTCAGATCTTTTCATTTTTTATGATTTTGATAATACAAATAACAACATCAGGGCAATTTTCAGTGATTTGCCTTACTTCAGCCAGGTCAGTCCGTGTTAAATCCCAGGCAGACAAAAATAACCATTTTAGTCTTTGACACCTCGTCGCGGTTGAATTTACTCATGCTTTGGCTATGTCAGCATTTTTTTGACAAAAAGTATTACTTTAGCCTGATAACTTTACTATATTTCAAAATGAAGCGATTCTTCTTAATATTTTCAACCATTCTGCTGAATCCGGCGTTTTGCAATGCCCAGCAGGTTAAATCGCCTGATGAATTTTTGGGATATGAGACGGGGACCAGGTTTACTTTCCATCATAAGGTTACCGAATATTGCAAATATGTGGCAGCCTACTCAACATCAGCCAGGTACGAATCCTATGGAACAACATACGAAGGCAGGGAACTTGGAGCACTCATTATTTCAAGTCCCGAAAACCTGTCTGCTCTTGAGGAAATAAGGAACAAAAATCTGATAATGGCAGGACTTGCCGAAGGCACCTCAACGGGAAAGCAGCTGCCCATTATATGGCTTTCATACAACGTTCACGGAAATGAAACGGCCGGAATGGAGACAGCCATGAAGGTGATTCACTCCCTTGTGAGCGGATCGTATGAGGGAGCTGGCGACTGGCTAAGAGAATGCATAATTGTTATAGATCCTTGCCAGAATCCCGACGGACGTGACCTCTATGTCCACAGGTTCACTAATGCCGCTAATCTTGTGTCCAACCCCGACGGACTTTCGCGCGAACACAGGGATGGATGGCCCGGATCACGCTCAAACCATTATATGTTCGATCTCAACAGGGACTGGGCATGGCAAACACAGGCAGAAAGTTCTCAGAGAATAGCATTTTACAATAAGTATATGCCTCATGTTCATGCCGATTTCCACGAGATGGGAGCTGAATCGAGCTTCTTCTTTCCTCCCGGCGCCAAACCTTGGCATGAAGTAATTACCCCATGGCAAAATGAATTCCATACTCTTGTTGGTAAGGAAAATGCCCGGCTTTTCGATCAGGAAGCAAGACTGTATTTTACAAAGGAAACATTCGACCTTTTCTGCCCCAGCTTTGGCGATACATGGCCGTTATTCAACGGAGCCATAGGCTTTACTTATGAACAGGGCGGCGGGGGAATGTCGGGTCTGGCCTATAAAAAGGAATCGGGCGACACCCTGACTCTCAAGACAAGAATAGAAGGCCACTACCTGGCTTCAATGGCAACTATTAAAGCAGCGTACGAAAACCGGGACAAAATCATTTCAGAATTCAACCTTTACTTCGCTGACAATTCAGCCAGGCCTCAATTCAGTTACAAGTCGATCATCATCAAGGGAACGAACCCGGAATCCGATCTGAACGACATGCTTGATCTCCTCGGAAAGAACCAGATCAAATACTCTTATGCAGGAAACACCGGGAAAAAGTACAAGGGGTTTGACTACCTGAAAAATTCATACGGGGAGGTTACTATTGAAAAGGGGGATATCCTGATAAGTGCATACCAGCCACAGTCGCGCCTGATGCAGGTTCTTTTCGAACCCGACAGCAAGGCTTCAGATTCACTGAGCTACGACCTTAGCGCCTGGGCGCTGCCATACGCCTATAACCTTAATACTTATGCACTTGAGGAAAAGATCAGACCGGACGAAGAAAAAGCCGGTGATCAGACTGACCTTAAAAGTCCGATGCCGGAGAGACCGTATGGATATATCGTCAATTACTCCGATTTTAATGTCCTGAAATTCATTTCTGCCCTGCACCAGAAAAATTTAAGGATCAGACAGTTCCTGAAACCGGTAAGAATAGAAGAGGACACATACGAAAGAGGCAGTTTTGCAATAACAAGGGGCGACAATACAAAGCTTGGAGACAAACTTGACCTTGTGGTGAAAGAACTGGCTGAAAAAATGGAAGTCTCAATTGATCCGCTGACCTCAGGTCTCGTAACCAGCGGCAAAGACATCGGATCACAATGCACTCCGGAAATTAAGAAACCCGTAGTGGCCGTCCTTGCAGGCAAAGACGCCTCATCTTCACAGACCGGGGAGTTGTGGTACTTCTTCGAACAGGAACTGAA
>JAFGXK010000168.1 GCA_016936695.1 Bacteroidales bacterium
AGAATTTATTCTACATAAAGGTAGGGGTATATTTGTTAAAAAATCAATAAGACCCTTTGAACATGGCCAAAGTTGTTTTTCTGATAATGACATTATAATTAATTTTTGAAAAAAAAAGTTACGTTTGCATTGATAACCTTAACCAAATCCTGATTCCATAACTCAAATGTCAAAAAGCAAATTGTTTCTGACCAAGCCGCTTGGCCAGCTGATGGAAGAATCGAAGGATAGCGGGGGCCTGAAAAGATCGCTTTCTGCTCTCAATCTGACGACTCTGGGAATCGGAGCCATTATCGGCGCCGGGATCTTCGTTCTTACAGGTCAGGCTGCTGCCCAGTATGCGGGCCCCGGAATAGTAATATCTTTTATCATTTCAGGACTGGCTTGCGGATTTGCCGGCTTGTGCTATGCCGAATTTGCATCGATGATACCCATTGCAGGAAGTGCCTATACTTATTCTTATGCAACACTGGGAGAGTTCCTTGCCTGGATTATAGGATGGGACCTGATACTTGAATATCTGTTTGCTGCATCGACGGTTTCAGTGGGCTGGTCGGGATATGTGGTAAGCTTCCTCAAGGACCTTAATATATTTATACCTCCGCAGTTTATCGGCGCAACGGGAACAGTGCTCGTCAACGTTCCGGATATGGGGTGGAAAGAGCTTACCGACGTTTTTGCCAATTCACTTGCAGCTTCCGGCATCAGTGTGGATGCCCTTCCTCATGTGACCTGCATCCTTAACCTCCCCGCAATGTTCATTGTGGCCCTGCTCTCAACCCTTCTTGTTATCGGAATAAGAGAATCGGCCAACTTCAATAACATAATGGTAATAACCAAGGTGGCTGTGATCATTCTTTTTATAGCAATCGGGTTTATGTTCGTTAAGGCTGCTAACTGGACTCCGTTCATTCCGCCAAACACGGTGGAATCAACCCCCATTGCCGAATATGGTTCGTTCCGCGAATGGCTTAGGGCTTACGGAAGCGAGTTTGGGAAATTCGGCATAAGTGGAATTCTGAGAGGAGCCGGGGTGATTTTCTTCGCCTACATCGGATTTGATGCTGTGTCAACAGCAGCCCAGGAGGCCAAAAATCCGCAGCGCGACATGCCAATAGGAATTCTCGGGTCGCTGGGAATCTCCACGGTGCTATACATACTTGTTGCGATTGTGCTTACCGGAATCGTCAGCTACACTATGTTGAATGTACCCGATCCGGTTGCGGTAGGTGTTGATGCGATGGGCAAAGGTATGTTCTGGCTCAGACCAATTGTGAAGATCGCCGCTATTGCCGGACTCAGTTCCGTGATTCTTGTAATGCTTCTGGGACAGCCCAGAATTTTCTACACGATGTCAAAGGATGGTTTGCTCCCGCCGTTGTTCTCCAAAGTACATCCTAAGTTCAAAACTCCATATGTAAGTACCATAATAACAGGATCGATTGCCATGATCATTGCCGGTATCCTGCCGATAAGCATTCTTGGCGAACTGGTGTCTATAGGAACGCTGCTGGCTTTCATCATCGTCTGCATAAGCGTGCTTGTGCTCAGGAAATCAAAGCCTGATCTGCACCGGCCTTTCCGGACACCCTGGGTCCCCCTGATTCCGATTCTGGGTGCAGTATTCTGCCTTATTCAAATGCTCGCACTGCCGGGAGACACATGGCTCCGGCTGATAGTATGGATGATCCTGGGTTTTGCCATCTACTTCTTCTATGGCAGGTACCATAGTAAGGTCAGGAAGGAAAACTTATAGCAAATCACTGTGAGCTTATAATTCGTCGGAAAAGACCGCTCCGGGAAGATCCCTGAGATTGTATCTCGATGCCATTATCTCTCCGTAAGCTCCTGCCGACCGTATGGCAAGTATATCTCCACGGCTGGTCTCGGGAAGTTCTATGAATTTGGCAAAAGTATCGGACGATTCGCATATTGGCCCAACTACATCATATTTAGCCGTCTTTCCGTCGGAGCTGAGATTCTGTATCTCATGATGGGCCTGATAAAGCGCCGGCCTGATCAGATCAGTCATCCCTGCATCGACCACGGCAAAGGTGGTGTTGCTGCCTTTCTTTATGTACAGGACTTTGGTTATTAGTGACCCGCACTGGGCAACAATCGACCGTCCCGGCTCAAGGTGAATCTTCTGTCCGGGTCTTATTCTTATAAGCTCCCTTATCAGGGAGAAATACTCATCGAAATCCGGAGCCCTGTCAGGATTGTTATAATCAATGCCAAGTCCTCCTCCCAGGTTGATGCTTTTGAGATCAATATTCTGTGAAGAAAACCACTCCTGCAGTTCATTGACCCTGGAGCACAGACTTTTAAAAACAGACATAAGTGTTATCTGCGACCCAATGTGGAAATGAATGCCGTCGAGCGTTACATTCCCGAGGGTTGCTATTCTCTCAAGCACATCCTTCAGTTCCCAGGTGCTTATGCCGAATTTGCTCTCGGCAATACCTGTGGTAATGTATTTGTGTGTGTGCGCCTCAATGTAGGGATTTATCCTGAGTGCAATGGTTGCATTCATTTCAAGTCTGCCGGCAATTGAGTCGATAACCTCGATCTCTGCGATCGACTCACAGTTGAAGCAAGAAATACGGGCCTTCAGGGCAGATTCTATCTCCCTGTCGGTTTTGCCAACACCCGCAAATACTATATCCTTAGGACTGAAACCACATTGCAATGCCCTTTCTATTTCATTGTACGAAACACAATCCGCTCCGAATCCATAGGATTCGATAATACCCAGTATCCTGGGATTGGCGTTAGCCTTTACGGCATAGTGGATGCTGAAATCCGATTTTTCCGATTCTTCCTTCACTTTACGGCATGTCTCATTCAGAACATCCAGATCATAATAGTAGAAAGGAGTGGGAATTTCCCTGAATTTTTTTTCAATATTGTTCTTCATTATCTTACCGGTTGAAAAGATATTGGTTTAGTAAATTCAATGCCTGAACCTTGTCTTTGGAATCGATAAGTATTGACAGGCTGTGGTCGCTGGCCCCGTATGATATCATTTTAAGCTGTATGGTGTCGAGAGCTTCGAAAATCTCGGGAGCAGAGCCGGTTCTTTCAGTACGGAAATCACCGACCACGCATATAATGCTCTGATCATGCTCCACTTCAACCGAACCCAGTTCCCTGAGGTCGATTTCGATCTGCTTCAGATACTGTGGGTTGTCGACAGTGATCGAAACCGAAACCTCCGAGGTGGTCACCATATCGACAGGGGTCTTGTAGGCCTCAAATATCTCAAATACCTTTCTTATAAATCCGTAGGCCATCAGCATTCTGTCGGACTTAATCCTGATGACTGAAATCCCGTCTTTTGCAGCAACGGCCTTGTAATCCTCGAAAAAGGTGTTTGAAGTTATCAGAGTGCCTTCATCCTGAGGATTCAAAGTGTTTTTAAGTCTCACAGGTATATTCTTCTCCCTGGCCGGGTTCACGCTTGACGGGTGGAGTATCTTTGCCCCGAAATAGGCAAGTTCAGCTGCTTCGTCAAAGGAGATTTCGCGAATGACCTTAGTGTTCTGCACGAACCTTGGATCATTATTGTGGAATCCGTTTATATCGGTCCAGATCTGGATCTCTGAGGCATTTATTGCCGCACCTATCAATGATGCTGTAAAGTCGCTTCCGCCGCGTTTCAGGTTGTCGATCTCGCCATAGGCATTTCGGCAGATAAATCCCTGGGTAATTATTATATTTTCATCAGAACAGGCAGCAAGTTCTCTTTTGAAGTTCTCAGCAATGTAAAAGGCATCAGGTTCGCCGTCCTTATCGATGCGCATGAAATTAAGAGCCGGAAGGAGTACTGATCCGATGCCCTTTTCACGGAGAAGGTTATGGAAGAGGGCTGTTGACAGAAGTTCGCCCCTGGCAACGATTGCTTTCTCGTGGAGTTTTGTAAAGGCCTTGGCAATGAACTCGCCGATATAGTCAAAATGCGAGTCGATCAGCTCATTACCTTCTTTTTTGAAGGCTTCTGTTGAATACAGATCACTGACAACCTGCCTGTAAAGCGACCGTAGGGCTTCATTTTTGCTGACTGCCTCCTCGGTTTTGCCGGCATAGATCAGTTCTGATATCCCGATCAGACTGTTGGTGGTGCCCGAAAGGGCGGAAAGCACCACAACTACACTTTCTTCCCCTGTGATCAGCGGAACTATTGATTTCATCCTGTCGGGGGTGCCGACCGATGTGCCGCCGAATTTCATTATTTTCATATTGCTCTTTATGACCTTTGTTATTAATATTTACAAAAAAACCTGCTCTATCCTGCAGGTCTGGTTTCTCTTAAATCATTCAGGGATGGTAAAAGATTATGCAGACCTGTAGTATGGATGTTTATGGAGTATCATATATTTTTTTATCAGCATTTCCGGAAATAATAATCCGGGGTCAAAAATATACTTTTCTGTAATATTCGATTATTTGTTTTTAAATTTTTTGTTATTTTTGTGCCCGCTGTAATTCAGCCGCCCAGATGGCGAAATTGGTAGACGCGCTAGTTTCAGGGACTAGTGTCAGCAATGATGTGCAGGTTCGAGTCCTGTTCTGGGCACA
>JAFGXK010000169.1 GCA_016936695.1 Bacteroidales bacterium
CCCTTGGGGCCGGGGTAAACAAAGAAAATCAATTCACGAATAGTGTAAATTTAGAAAATCCTGAAAATAACGCTTACTGAAAAGACGAAACCTTTGGCTCCGGGATAATATGAATCATCGTACAGGGGGATGACATAGGAAGGCTCCACCCCGATGGTCATGAAATCAGTGTTGAAGTCAACCGGCAGTCCGAGGTCAATCTCGAGCAAACCGAACCTGTTATAATATGAATAGGTAGTGTTAACTGTGCTTCCCGGAGGATTGACAGTGCCATTGCCCTTGTTCCTCCATTGCCGGTATGGCGATGAAACTGAGTAATAGAATACTGTATCGTCTGTTGAGGTTACTTCTGTGAGGGTTCCGAACATAAGGTTTACATAAGGATCGAATGAAATACTGGCTTTCCCCCTGAAGAACTCAGGAGTCTGGAAATATCTTGAATTTCTGACCTGGTAGAAGCCCTGGCTCTCCTCTGAAAAGAGGGCTCCCGCAGATATCTTTGTATAGAGGATGTTCCAGTCGAAGCCCAGGGTCAGATCGCCATAATTAAAGCTTCCGAATAGTGTGTCGGTGAGCGACGGGTCAACCTGGTAACGGTATAAACCAGCTGAAATGTCGAACCAGTCGTTAAAGGGGTGGCTGTAGCTCAGGGATCCGATATAGAATGCCGCCAGGGGGTCTGCAGCTGACAGATGCACTGCAGAAACAGTGGCAAAGAGCTTATTGTTAAAGCCGTACGAAAGGGACGCATAACCGTAGGGATTATCCTGCGACATTGTCGATCCCAGGTAGATCATATTGCTTCCGTAACCTCCTCCAGCATAAAATGAACCTGTTTTCCCGGCAACAACCGCGGAGCTGTCTGATGCCTGTGACTTGTCAGCTGTGTGAGCTGAAAGGCCAGGTCCGGTCATCATCAGTGCCGGCAATGCAACGATCAATATAAAAGCTGATTTTCTCATCCGGTAATTATGGAGGATTACCTTCCACCCTTCCGTCCTGCCCCTCCGGGTTTTCCAACTCCCTTAGGCACGCCGGATCCGGATGGCCTGACTATCATCGGAGGCCTTGCTCCCTTTGCCTTGCTCATGTCGGGACGGCTTCCCTTAACCTGCTTCACAGCCTTTACTGCCTTTCCATTTGCCTGTCCGTTTGCATTACCACTGCCAGCCTGAACCTGTCCCTGCTGCTCTCCCTGCCGTAATTTCTCCTGTTCCTTCTGCTGCTCCTTTTGCTGTTCCAGTTGCTGCTGCCTTATCCTTAAAGTATCGCCGCTCTGAACTGCAGTCTGGGAAAATCCTTTCCCTGCAAACAGCAGAAATACAAAAATCAACAGTATTTTAATCACTCTTTTCATTTCATTCTGTATTAGAAATCTCCTTATTAAACCAGTTGTCATAAATATTCAGGAACAAAGATACTGGTCATTTATGAAGCTTTGATGAAAAAATGACAATGTTGATGGAAGAAATTCCAATATGCTAAGCAATTCAAAACAGGATCAGTCAGGTTTATGCCTGGAATAAAATACAATTCCTAAGCCTTTCCTGCCCTGCGGGCTGTCGCTTTCAATACGGCTCTTATCAGTATCGAGATCACAAGACACAGTGCAAGAAACAGGATTATGGTGGGGGAACACGGGACATCCAAAACCCATGACAGATATAAACCCATTAAGCTTGCAATGCCTCCCACCAGAAGTCCGACGAGAATCCTATGTGACCATCTTGTCGCAAATAACGCCGAGATTGATGAAGGAATGATGAGGAAAGCAAACACTGTAAGTATTCCGCCAACATTTACCGCTTCAACTATCACTATTCCGAAAGTAAAATAAAACAGAAAGTCCCACAGGCGGGGATTGGAGACATCACTATCCCTTCCCTTGTAAAGTGATGTAAGTTCTTTAAACTTATACCTGAAGAAATAATGAAATATGCCCACAACCGATACTACCACCAGCAGACGGATAACCTGGTGCCATGATATCCAGAGAAGGGTTCCTGCCAGCATGTCGTGAATATGCACATCGCTTCCGGCGAATTTATCAAGTATGATCACCGCGCTTGTCGTTGCAACTGCATAAGCTATTCCTATAAATGCTTCGAGGGGAACCTTTATCTTTTTGTTCCTGAAGAGTGTAAAAACCCAGGCAGCAAGCATGCAGAAAAGATATGCCATCAAGGTGTTTGAGCCATGTTCATCGGCATGCTGGTGCGGTACCTCGCGGACAGTGTTCAGCACAAGCGATACTGCACTTCCGAGGGCAGCGATCTGTGCCAGGGCAATATCGATAAAGATAATCTCCCTTTCAATCACATGAATTCCGAAATAGACCATAATGCCTATCAGAAGAAGGCTGCCGGCAAGAGGGGCCAGCATGAATTCAATTGCCATTGTCATAGGTTCCCGTTTTTAATTTTCGCCGACAATTTTTTGAATGCAAGCCTGCCGAAAGCCAGTAAAAACACGGTTACACCGAGAAGGGTAACAATTGCTGGCGCATTTGAGATATTAAAAGTATAGGAGAGGTACATTCCGAGAACCGATCCGGCTATCCCTATTATCCAGCTCCAGATAAACCGTTTCTTCCAGCTTTGTGTAAACAGTGTTGCAGCTGCCGTCGGGGCAATCAGAAGCGTAAATACAAGGAAGATGCCCCCAATTGGTACTGCCTTGACAATCACCAGACTGAAGGTAATGTAAAATATCAGCTCATATGCCCTGGTTCTCCATGGACTGAAGGGCAGATTTTCCTTGTTGTCTGAAATTATTATAAAAGTCTTCCAGAAAGCCAGATGAATTATGCCGACTACCGCAAACATTATAAAACAGTTAAGGACATTTCCCCAGGTTACCCAGAGAAGATTTCCGGTAATGGTTTTTGTAATGAAATTCGATCCTCCCGGTATCTTCTCTGCAAAAAGCATTGCAAGCCCCAGGGCAACGCAGTAAATTATTCCTATAATTGCTTCCTGGGGAACTATCTGTTTCTGGAATTTTGTCAGGGCAAACAGGGCAATTACCACTATGGTAAAGAAATAGGATATCAGCTGAACGTTAAGCGATTGCTCCGCCAAGCCGAGCATTAATCCTATCATGGTTCCCAGGGCGGCAATCTGGGCGACGGCAATATCTATGAAAATGATACCCCTCGAAAGGATATGATTCCCGAAATAGCTGAGCACCCCTGCCAGCAGGATGCTGGCAGTGATGGGAGCAGCAAGAAATAACAGGTTGTCGATCATAAATCAATGTATTTGGAAGTTCACTCCGGTGTCCGGCAATCCGTCACTTATCTGATATTTGAATTGATCTGGTCGATCCAGTAATCAACAAGCTTGAAATTATCCTCAAGGCCGGGAAGTCCGTTCACAAAAAGCGGCAAATAGAGAGCCTTGATCCCGGTTTTTTCTTCGATCATCTGGGCAGTCTTTTTCTCAAAATAGTTTGCAACGATCATCAGTTTGATATTCTGATCCTTAATCAGCCCGATCATGCTCTGGACATGCTTCGCCGACGGGGGGATTCCCGGCTTAGGTTCGATGTATCCAAGTACTTCGAGACCGAAGGTATTGGTGAGATACGACCAGTTCTTATGGTATGTTATTATTCGTTTCCCCCTGAAAGGCAAGGCTTTCTTGAGCCAGCCTCCGAGCTGATCAATGAGTTTTCCTCCTTCATACGGCTTCTCAAGAAATGTGAAAAGAGTTTTGTTCTCAAGAAGTTTTATCAGTGTTTCTCCTCCGAACATTTCAACAAGCTTGTCTCCAAAAAGTGCTCTGTCGACCTTGTCAATGAAAGCGTCCCTGTTCTTTTGATAATATGCAGAATTTGCCGGATCGTTTTTCACCAGACCAATGGTAATGTTCCGTGCAATCACTCTCCAGTTTACAGGGCCTGTATTTATATGAGGGTTACCCATAAGATGTACGTCACCTTCGGTACGGCTTGCGAATTCAACTTTCTCCAGGATATTCACCCCGTCAGAAACCGATACAAATCCGATTTCGCCATCCATGATCTTCCTGTTCCTGGCCTTGTCTACAAGAGTAGCGGCCCACATCTCCAGGTCCATTCCGGTTGTGATCCACAAGTCTGCTTTCGAAAGAGTGACTGCGTAACTGGGCTTAGGGGGAACAAAATGGGGATCCTGCTCACCGTGTGCTATATAGGTAACCGTTGCCCTGTCTCCTGCAATAAATTCAACTATCGCTGCGTAATCTGAAAACGAACAGACAATATTGAGCGTTTTTCCTGATTCACCTCCCCTGTACCTGTTCTGGGTTCTTTCCTGTCCCTGGGCATGTAAAGAAATAGTGATGCCCGTAAGGAGCAGAACAACCAGAACAGCAGCGATTGTTCCCTTTGATTTACGATTGTATTTGTATGTATCCATTGTTTGTAATTGATTGTTTTTATGGTATGATATATTGTAAAGTCTAATATGCTTCATGTTTGTGCGGCCCCATGGCCCAGCAGATCTGAAGGATCACCGAATGATCGCTGGGGAGATCAGAATAAAAATCAGGATGGTAGATGTTTCGCCTGTTATACTGGTACTGAAGCCTGGTAAAGACAAATTCACTCTGCCAGAAATCAAGGTTAACCGTATAATCCCATTCATACTGATCCGGATCAAAGGGCAGCTCTGAGTATCCGATCCTGCCTCCGATCCAGAACCTTGCATTCAGCTTGTTCTGTACCGAAGAATAAAATCCCTTTGTGTTGATGTCAAGGGTGTTTTCAGTTCTGTGGCTGTAAAGCAGTTCTGTCTTCCAGTCAAATGTTCGGTATTTCTCCCTTCCCATCGGGACCCATTTGTATGAAAGACCAAGGCTTCCGATGTAAGAATAATTACCACTTTCAGAAGGGTTTTTACCCGTTACACCGCTCAGCCTGAACTCGAAATAACTGTTCTGGTTAATATCATAAAAGTTCTTGAACTGTCCGATGTACAGAAAGCTCTTGTCGGCAAAGCTGAATCTGTCTCCAGTCTCGGTGCCCCTCAGCACCGTAAGATCGAGTGTCGAAGCATCGGCAAAAAGAAGTTTTGGCAGCATGAAGGAGGTAGCTACCCCGGTACCGCCCAGTCCCTTATTGCTAAACAGGTTAACAAGGGCCCTGGGCCGGTCGAACTGAGGAAGTGCATGATCATGGTACCTGTTCAGCGGGCCGAATTCGGAATAGAAGATGCCGACCTTAAGGTTCATATTCAGTGGCAGGTTAAGCCACTCCATATACGCTTCCTCAATGCTGATTTCATCCTTGGTAATTGAAATGAACGATTTTCCCCGTGTGAAAGGATCAAGTGCTGACTCAAGCCCGAGCTCAACTTCCCGGAGAAAAAATCCGTTATTCCCATAGAGCACATCGCCCGGATCGGAAATATATTCATTGCCGGATGAACTGAATCCCCCGAAGAAATCACCGCCCAGGCTTATATTTGGATTTAAACCCTGCTGCTGTCTGACTCCGCTGAGGAATCTTTTATTGACATGCTCCTCCTCAACTTCCTCCTTCTCCGAAAGCCGTGAGGCCTCTTCCATCAGTTTCCTTATGTCGTCGTCACCATCTTCCGTGAAGGTACTGATGCTTTGTGCCGATATAAGCGAATCGAGCCTTGAACCAAAAACTTTATTTTGCTCCTTAAGCCTCATGATTTCCGTCTTTAACAATGCAATAGAATCCTGCATGGCCTGACCGGATGCCTTTACGTCCTGAGCATTGATTAAATGTAGTGGAAACAGTAATAATATAACAAGAAAATTAAATATCCATCTCTTCATTTTGAAACCTTTATAAGAATTGTTACTCAATATTAGTCGTTAAAGCAGGGGTAGCTGCCTTAAATCCGGCACCATGTGTGTCAGACTAACATTGGGTTTCAGGGGGAGCGTGGTAATTTCTTAGAAAATAAAGATCGGGCTGAATGGAAGCTGAGAGCTCCCGGATTATGAAGGCTGAAAAAGCAAAGAAAATGGGAGACACCAGTATGATGAACAGGTATATCCAGAATGCATTCGCTGAGATCTGATTAAGAAGTATCAGTTCTGATGAGGTATGATGATGTCCCTCGGAAGGTTTGGCCGGATTCTGCTTCTCAAAGGGATGAGCGTGATTAACCACAATGCCGGAATCCAGCTTGTGCATATGCTGGTTAACCGTTGCATTTGCGAGGTAAAGTAAAATACTCAGCAAAAAAACCGGTAAGATGACTCTGGCGATATTTCTTATCAGGGACAATCTGGCG
>JAFGXK010000170.1 GCA_016936695.1 Bacteroidales bacterium
GAGACTTTCGGCACCCTGGCATGGATCATATCCATCCTGATCCCGCTGGAGGAGGAGAAAAACGGTTTCCTTTCAGGCGAGCTGAACAAGGAATATGAAAGGTGGAAAGAATACCTCCTCAAACTTCTTCACCTTGTTTATAAGGAAAAGGTTGAGGAGAATGGAAATAATCCAGTTCCGGAAATGACTTCCCTGATCTTCGGCTTTCACAATGAAAAGGGAAACAGGGGCAAAACTCTTAAAAAGCTCCAGCAGTGGTTTCCCCTCGAGGTACCCTCTGTTGCCGGGCTGGTTGAGGATATAATCAACTGCGACTATAATCTGCTCGGAGTATGGACAAAGGCCTGCGCTCTGCGAAATATTCCTGCCCTTGAGGATGCTTATCTCGGGGAATCGGTCGCTGCCCTGCTTTTCAGTCCTGAACAGATACTGAGGGAGGAAGCAGCACGACTTCTGTCCAGGTCTTCCATGGAACTCTACAGGTCAACTTCCTCAAGGATACCCGAAAGGAACAGGAAACACCTCGACAGGATAGTCTCCGACCAGACAAATGAAAGGGAGCTGATGTTCAATAAGGTAAGATTCCTGGCTTCATCATTCGGAAAGATAAGAGAGGACGACCTGCTCTTTCTTGCAGAAAACCTTGTATTTGCAAGAAATGATCAGCGCGGACTATACTCCCAGCCATCTGATACCATAATGTGGTCATTTTCTGACGAAAATGGCGAACCTGAGGTCTACGTCAGCCATGAAGACCTGACTGATCCGGGCAGGATAGCCCGCGATATACGATCGGCATGTAACTTCTGCTATGTCCTTCCGCTTAAAAGTATAAGCGAATTTGACTTCCATTGTCCTGAAAGTTCTTTCGGGATTTTCCGTTATATTGATAAATACGAAGGGAAATTTTAATCAGGTATGACTTCCGGCTTACATTTAGACGAATCGTTCAGCCCCTTCCCGGGTTTAAGACCATTCACTCCGGAAGAGAGCGAGTATTTCTTCGGGCGCGACAGAGAAAGTGAGGAGATATTTCTAAAGCTCCTGAGAAACAGGTTTGTGGCAATTACAGGTCCGTCGGGAAGCGGAAAATCTTCACTCGTTCTCAGCGGATTGATTCCCAGGATAAAAAGCCTTTCTGATACAGGTGATACGAAGTGGCGGATACTGACTGTCAGACCGGGAAGCGACCCTCTCAGGAATCTTGCCTCCTCACTTGCAGGAAATGGCTTCGCCAGGGATCCGGAAAGCGAACCGTTTAAAGAGACTCTCAGATTGCTGAAGGAAGAACCTGACGGGATAGGAGATGTTGTAAGGAATGCCCGGGCCCGTTTCAGCGGAAAGACGCTGCTCTTCATCGATCAGTTCGAGGAGTTGTTCAGGGACGGCTCATTTCAGTCACTTCCGGATCGCGACAGGGAAATTTCGAGGTTTATAAATCTTCTTACAAATTCGGTGTCGCACAATAACCCCGATATTTATCTTGTAATAGCAATCAGGTCGGACCTCATTACCGAATGCGCCCAATACCGGGGATTTACAAATCTGATCAACGGAAGCAGTTACATGGTTTCCAGGATGAACAGGGAATCCATGAGGGAAGCCATTATCGGTCCCGTAAAAACCATAGGGGCAGAAATTGATCCGGATCTGGTCGAGCTTCTCGTGAATGAGGTCAGCGGCCCTGATTACCAGCTGCCCATCCTGCAGCATGCACTTATGAGAACCTGGCTCCGGTGGAAGGAACTCGATGAACCCGACAGACCTCTCGATTTCTCCGATTACTTCGCCATCGGCACAATAAGGGATTCAATATCGCGGCATGCAGATGAGCTGTATGACTTACTTGATGCCAGGGGAAAGCTTATTTGCGAACGGCTATTTAAGAATATAACCGGACCCGGACCTGATAACAAGGGTATAAGACTGCCTTTGACGATACGGGACCTGAAATCAGCCATCCAGTGCGGCTACGATGAACTGATACGGGTAGTGGAAGAATTCCGTAATCCGGCAATTTCGGTTCTTACGCCTCATTATTCTGTACCCCTCGACGATAATACAATAGTCGATCTGTCGCACGAAAGTATTATTCTTTTATGGGCCCGTCTCCGTCAATGGGTAGCCGAGGAATCAGCTTCGGTACAGATGTACCTCAGGCTTTCAGAGACATCTGCACTCTACCAGCAGGGGAAGGCAGGACTCCTTAAACAGCCTGAACTCCAGCTTGCTATAAACTGGCGTGAACAGAACAAGCCTACACTGTCATGGGCAGTAAAACACGATCCTGCATTTGAGAGGGCCATGGTTTTTCTGCGGACCAGCGAGAAGGAACATCTCGAAGAAGAGGAAAGAAAGGCCCGGCATAACAGGTGGAGGCTTAAAAGGATCAGGATAATATCGTCCATTTTCGGAGGCCTGGCTATCTTAGCAGGATTGATCACATTATTTGCATTGGGATCAAAGCTTTCCGCAGATAAGAAGCGCAGGATGGTTGAGAAGCAGAAAATGGAAGTTGAAGCCCAGAAGTTTCTCGCAGAGGAATATGCATGTAGCGCACTGATTCAATCGTTGTTGTCCGACTCGGTGGCTGCTGCTGCCCGACTGGAGCAGGACAACGAGAGAATGCTCCGCCTTAAAGCCGAAAATGAGATCGTGTCGGGCCGCCGGCAATTTGAAAGTATTGTCAGAGAGTCGGAGAACGCCATCAGAGAAGGCAGCCTCGCAAAGATGATGGCCGATTCAGCCTTCAGACTGAAAGATGAAACTCAGCGTTTAAGGATGGTCTCGGTAGCAAAATCGATGTCGCTCAGGTCTCTGCAGTTTGCTCCGGAAGATGAGATGCAGCCTCTTCTGGCTTATCAGGCATACCTCTTCAACAGCAGAAACAACGGAAGCAGGAATGATGCCGATATATATGCAGGCCTCTATAATCTGGCAAAGAACAAGGGAAGCACCAGGATTAAGAACTTCACAGGTATGGACAGCAATGTCAAAAGCATAGCTTTCATACCCGGGAAAAATGAATTCTTTTCCTCCGACTCCCGTGGAAATATACTAAGATGGGACATGGCTGCGGAAGACCAGAGTTTCAAAGTGGTCTACTCCGGAGATGAGGTCATCGATGTGATGGCAGTCAGCCCTGAATCGAAATGGCTGGCCTTCGGCGGAGCGGATAACAAAATAGGTGTACTGCCGGTTGAAGGAAATGACAAGGGATTTGAGCTGAACGGTCATACGGGTAAGATCCGGTCGCTTGTATTTTCATACGACGGAAATTATCTCTATTCAGCCGCCCTCGACGGCAAGGTCCTGAAATGGGATCTGACCGCCAGGACTTCAACAAACATCGCGACCGGCGCAATGCAGATCACATCAATAGCTCTTTCTCTCAATAACAACTATATTGCAGGTATCAGTGATCAGGGGAAAGGCCTGGTCTGGAACCCCGGCCAGAACAGCAGAAATCTGATTATAGAATCGGAAGGCAGGAAGATCCGGAATATAAGGTTCAAACCCGATGATGACCGTATTGCCGTGGGCTATGATGACGGAACCGTTGAGTTGTGGGATATAGCACTGGGAGAGCGGATAACAGGATTCAAAGCCCACCAGGGCGGAATTAACGATATCCGCTTCAACGGCAACAATTTCCAGATGGCAACAGCCGGGACTGACGGTACCCTCAAACTCTGGGATACCGGTGACCTGACTGCTGCTCCGATGACTTTCACCGACAACGAAGGTGTTGTAGTGTCATTCGATTTCAGTCCCGACGGCGCAGTCATCCTTTCCGCAGTGGCTTCGGAAAAACCGAAGATGATAGCACGTCCGGCATTTGCCGACACCTTTGCAGCCGACGGATGTACATACGTAACCAGAAACTTCACTCCGGAGGAATGGATAGCCTATGTAGGAAAGGATATAGCCTATGAGGAAACCTGTGAGGGGGCTGATTTCAGGTTAAATATAAGGCAGATAAGATAAGAAGGTGGAAGACAGAAGACCGAAGACAGAAGACGGAAGGTCGCCTGTTCTGGATCCCCTCTCGGGAGGGGTAGGGGTGGGTTTTTTGAAGACATAAGACACCCGCTTGATGGTTTTACCCCCTGCCCCCTAACCGGCCAATCCAATTTTTAGCTATTTTTGCCTCAGCCCACGTGAACAACGATTAGTCGATATTGTTTATTATTGAATATATAGTTAGCTGACCAACAGGTAGAAAGAAAAATAATATAGAATTTATATGAAAAACAGAAAGACTCTTCTGATGATACTTGACGGCTGGGGAATTGGCGACGGATCGGTTGCTGATGTAATCAGCCAGGTACCGACTCCAAACATTACCGGCCTCATGCTTAGGTACCCGAATTCACAACTTCATGCATCAGGGGAGAACGTCGGATTGCCCGACGGACAAATGGGGAATTCGGAGGTGGGACACCTTAACATCGGAGCAGGACGTGTTATTTACCAGGACCTTGTAAAGATAAACCTGGAATGCAAGACCGGCGATATTAAAAAGAACCCTGTGCTTACTGAGGCATTCTCATATGCAAGAGACAACGGGAAACAGATTCATTTCATGGGACTGCTTTCCGACGGCGGCGTTCATTCCCTCGATACTCACCTGTATTATTTATGTGACATGACCGGAGAGTACGGGATAAAGAATGTTTTTGTTCATGGTTTCGGCGACGGACGCGATACTGATCCCAGGAGCGGGAAAGGTTATATGAAAAACCTTCTCGATCATCTGAAAGTTTCAAATGGCAGGGTGGCTTCATTCATCGGAAGATATTATGCCATGGATCGCGACAAGAGATGGGAAAGAGTCAAAACCGCCTACGATCTGATTGTCGGCGGAGAAGGTAAGCAAACCCGTGATATTCTGGATGCTATTCAGAAGTCTTACGACGATGGGGTTACAGATGAATTCATGAACCCCATTGCTGTTGTCGACGAAAAGGGGGAAGCGATCGGGAAACTGAAGCCCGGAGACGTTGTGGTATTTTTCAATTTCAGGAACGACAGGGCAAAGGAACTTACCATAGCCCTCACCCAGAAAGACCTTCCGGAATCCGGAATGCATACCATGCCCCTTCACTATTGCACCATGACGCCATATGATGCCACCTTCAAAGGACTTCACGTCATCTATCCGAAGGAGAATGCCGACCACACTATAGGGGAGGTTATCTCAAAAGCAGGAAAGGCACAGCTCAGAATTGCAGAGACTGAAAAATATGCCCATGTCACTTTCTTCTTCTCAGGAGGCAGGGAAGAGGTGTTTAAAAATGAGGAGAGGATACTCATTCCTTCACCCAAGGTGCCGACTTATGACCTCCAGCCTGAAATGAGCGCTTACGGCGTCAGGGATGCCGTGATCGAGGCTATAAATACAGAGAAATTCGATTTCATCTGCCTTAATTTTGCAAACTGCGACATGGTAGGCCATACAGGTGTTTATGATGCGATTATGAAAGCAGTGGCAACTATCGACGAATGCGCCGGAGCAGTTGTAAATGCCGCCAGGGGAAAAGGATACGACGTCCTTATAATAGCCGACCACGGAAATGCCGACAAGGCTTTGAATGAGGATGGAAGCCCGAATACGGCCCACTCCCTTAATCCGGTTCCCTGTATCCTGGTAAGTGATGATTATAAGTCGGTTAAAGAGGGAATACTTGCTGATGTAGCACCGACCCTGCTTACAATAATGGGTATCCCTATCCCGGAAGAAATGACGGGTAAGGTTCTGGTAAGCTGATGATCCGCATCAATGATATCATTTTCAGTCTCGATATCATCGGGAAGAAATTCAGGTGCAACCTGCCCCGCTGCCTTGGAAACTGCTGCAGATATGGGGATGCGGGAGCGCCTTTAACAAATGATGAGGTTGACATTCTCCGGGAGATCTGGCCTGAGGTAAAACCGTATGTCAGACCCGGCGGAGCTGAAACAATTGAAAGGGAAGGGACCAGTGTCATTGATTTTGAGGGAGAAAGCGTAACGCCGCTGATTGGTAACGAGGAGTGCGCTTACGCTATTAAAAAGGACAATATTTACCTGTGCGGGATAGAAAAAGCATTCCTCGAAGGGAAGATTTCGTTCAGAAAACCCATCTCATGCCATCTTTTCCCTGCCCGGGTGAAGCATTTTGACGGATTCACGGCTGTCAATTACCAGGAACTTTCAATATGCCATACTGCTGTTGACACCGGCAAAAAAGAGGGAGTCTTTGTGTATGAATTTCTGAAAGAACCTCTGATCAGGGCATTCGGTGAGGAGACATATAATGAACTATGCATCGCTGCAACCGAGATAAGGAAAAATCCGGGACGTTTCGGAATTTGATAAAAAATGCCGCTAAGGCGCAAAGACACTAAGATTCACTAAGTAAATACATAAAGATTTCAATGGCACAAAACGTTAATATTTATACTCATGACAAGCATCAGTACCTATATTGAGCAGAACCGCGACAGGTTTCTTGAAGAGTTATTTGAACTGATACGGATACCGTCGGTCAGTGCAAAACAGGAAAACATACCCGATATGATCAGGGCTGCGGAATTCCTTAAGGATTCGCTGGAAAAGGCAGGAGCTTCAAAGGCGAAGATCTTTCCCACGGCAGGCAATCCTGTAGTGTATGCTGAGAAGCTTATCTCTCCAAAGCTTCCTACCGTACTTGTTTACGGCCATTACGACGTCCAGCCCGCCGAGCCTCTCGACCTGTGGAAATCACCTCCCTTCGAGCCTGAAGTACGCGACGGCAGGATATGGGCCCGGGGTGCCGACGATGACAAGGGCCAGCTTTTCATGCATGTAAAGGCTTTTGAATTCATGACAGGCACCGGAACCCTGCCCTGTAATGTGAAATTTATGATCGAGGGCGAAGAGGAGACCGGATCGGCAAGCTTGGAGAAGTTCTGCCGCGACAACAAAAAAATGCTTGCCGCTGATGTGATCCTTATATCCGACACTACAATGGTTGCACCCGATCTTCCTTCAATCACTTCGGGGCTCAGGGGACTATCGTACATGCAGGTTGAGGTGACCGGACCAGATCACGACCTTCACTCAGGGATCTACGGTGGAGCAGTTGTCAATCCCTGCAATGTACTGTGCGATATGATCGCATCGCTGAAGGACAGGAACGGGCATATTACCATTCCCGGTTTCTACGACGATGTGCTGACAGTAAGCAGGAAAGAGCGGAATGAGATGGCAAAGAGACCGTTTGACAGGGAAAAATATATGAAATCGATCGGAGTGGATGATCTTGGAGGCGAAAAGGGTTACACTGACCTGGAACGGACAGGCATCCGGCCGACGCTCGACATTAACGGGATATGGGGTGGGTTTACAGGTGAAGGGACCAAGACAATCCTGCCTTCCAAAGCCTTTGCAAAAATATCAATGCGTCTCGTTCCTGACCAGAATGCTGAAAAGACAGCCAGTCTTTTCAGTGACTATTTTCTTTCCATTGCCCCCAGGGGTGTAAATGTGAAGGTTGAGTATCTTCATGGCGGAGAGGCTTATGTCAGTCCTCTTGACACACCTGAATACCAGGCAGCCGCCATGGCGGTGGAGGAGTCGTTCGGGAAAAAGCCGATTCCGGTCCGCAGCGGAGGAAGCATTCCAATTGTGTCAACATTCGAAAAGATATTGGGAATAAAATCGATCCTGATGGGATTCGGACTCGATACAGATGCCATACATTCTCCTAATGAAAACTACCCGCTTTTTAATCTGTTCAAGGGAATAGAGACAATACCGCTGTTTTATTCCCATTATGCGAGGTTAAAAAAGTGATTTAGGGATAGGCCGTCACAGGCACCACCTGTTCCCGGAGGCAGCGGCATCCAGAATCCATTTTTTCACCCCTGAACAAGCAGCCTGTAACAAGGGTAAGTGATAGCAATTGACTGCCTGATTGGTGTGGGGAATGCCTGTTTTCTTAAAATCGGTTCCATTTACTGCCAAAAAAAGGCTGCATAATTTTGTTTTTATTTCCAAAGCATTAACTTTGGACTGTTTACACATCAAACCTAATACCTAATCGTATGAAGAAACAACTACTGTTGATTGTTCTTTTTGTGTTCATGGGTGCCTCAACCCTGTTGGCACAAACAAGAGTTATTACAGGTACAGTCACCTCTTCGGTTGAAGGGGAGGGACCGATCCCCGGAGTATCTGTCACAGTCCTGGGTACCACCATTGGTGCTTACACCGACATGGCAGGAAAATACACACTGAATGTACCTGAGAATTCAAGGACCCTGAGCTTCTCATTTATCGGGATGAAAACCCGGGAAGAGGCGATAGGAGGGAGAAGTGTCATTGATGTCGTTATGGAACAGGACCTTCTGAACCTCGACGAAGTTATTGTCACCGGTGTTGCAGCCGGAACTCCCAAGAAGAAACTTGCTGTATCTGTCGAGCGTGTTGATGAGAACAAGCTCAAGGAGGTTTATGCAGGATCGGCTTCATCAGCCCTTCAGGGCAAGGTGGCCGGCCTTACCATCATCAACTCCTCAGGAGAACCGGGAAGCGCAGCAACAATACTTGTCCGCGGCGCCACCCAGATCACCGGCTCCCAGGCTCCCCTGATAATACTTGACGGTGCCATTATGGAAGGAACACTTGCTGATATAAATGTCGACGATATCGAGTCGATAGAAGTTGTCAAGGGTGCTTCAGCATCTGCACTTTACGGATCACGTGCAGGCAACGGCGTTATTGCTGTAACGACACGCCGTGGCAACCTGCTCATGGAAGGGAGGACGGAGATAATCGTCAGGAACGAATATGGCATTAACACCCTGGCAAAGAAATATGATCTTGCTACCCATCACCAGTATCAGCTGGCGGATGATCAGGGCAGCTTTCCCTATACCAGGTACAAGGGTGTCACCTATCCCTCCAATTATCCGGGATATGGCAGCGAAGGAGTTGATGGATCAAGGTCTATTGAACTGGATCAGTATCTTGACAATCCCTATGCCCGCCTTTATGATCATGAAGAAGAAGTTTTTCCGGGCAGCAGCTACTATACCAACTACGTTTCGGTCGGATCTAACCTTGGAAAGACTAACTTCCTGATATCTTTTGAAAACAACAATCAGTCGGGTCTTGTAGCCGAAACAGACGGCTATAAGAGAAACAGCTTCAGGCTTAATGTTGACCATAAACTGACTCCAAAGCTTTCCCTGTCAGCAACCAACCTCTATGTGAAATCCTCAACTCAGGATCCGGGAGGTGCCAACTATTACAACGGCGGTGTATTTTTCAATACACTTCTTCTCGAACCGGATGCCGATTTCAATGCTCCCAACCCCGACGACCAGCCTTACCTTTTTATCCCAAACATCTGGCAGGATGAACAGGAGAGTCCGATATACAACCTCTGGAAGGTCGAGGATCTTACAAAACGCGACAGGATACTTGGTACCTACAGCGCCAAGTACAACCTTACCAACTCAATTAACCTGGAGGGAAGATATGCCTTTGAATATTCTCTCGGGGATTATACCACTTACAATCCTTACGACACTTGGACACGGGGCGGTGAAGGACCTGTCTATTCACAGGGTTCTTACTACAGGGCAAGTTCGGCCGATTTTTCGCAGAATTTCCAGACGACATTAAACTTCAACAGGAAATTCGGAGACTTCAATACGAGAGCAAAACTGAGCTACCTTTTTGAAAAGGAAACCTATAAGAGCCATTCTGCATCAGGATATGATTTCAGCCTCGGAGGAGTACCTACATTTGACGCAATAGGCGGGAATAAATCCATTTCAAGCTATCAGGATGAGATAATTGCCAAGAACTATTTTGCTATCCTTTACCTCGATTATAAGGATAAATATATCTTTGACGGTATGTACCGCTACGACGGATCATCACTGTTCGGTTCCGAAGCCAGGTGGAATCCTTACTACAGGCTGTCTGCTGCCTGGAGGATCACCGAAGACATAAAGATCCCTGGAGTCCAGGAATTCAAACTCAGGGCTGCATACGGAACCGCCGGACAGAGACCGGGTTTTGCCGATCAATATGAGGTAATGTCAATCAGCGGCGGTCTGACATCCAAATCCCAGCTGGGTAACGTTAATCTGAAGCCTTCTCTCTCGAAGGAATGGGAAGTCGGATTAAATCTCGATTTTCTCAACAGGTTCAGCCTTGAAATTATCCGTTCCATAACAAATACAACCGACCAGATACTTGGAGTTCCTCTTGCTGTTCAGTACGGCGGGTGGCCGGGCCAGGTTCAGAACGCGGGAGCACTTAATTCAAAAGTGTGGGAAGCATCATTTAATGCTGCTGTCGTAAGAAAGACCAATCTGACGTATAATGTCGGCTTCATATTCGACAGGGTAAGGACGGAGATCACCGAGTTGACAGTTCCTCCTTTCCAAACTGGTCCGCAGGGACAGGAAGCCAACAAGTGCTTCTATATCCGCGAGGGAGAAGTATTCGGAGCAATGTATGGATATAAATTCCTTACCTCACTCGAAGAACTTTCTCAGCAGCTCGGCGAATCGGATAACATAAGCAATTACGTGATCAACAGCGATGGTTATGTAATCCCAAAAGGCACCGAAGGAACAACATCCGAAAAACCAATCAAGAAACTTAATGAGACCGGCGCGGTATGGTATGGCAAGACAGGCGATTCAAACCCGGATTTCAAGCTGTCCATGACCAATAACTTCAACTATAAGGGATTCGGCCTTTATGCACTTCTTGAATGGAAAAACGGTGGTGATATCTATAACAAATCGGCTCAGTGGCTCACAAGGGACGACAGGCATGGTATGATGGACCAGTACGGAAAACCCGACTACCTGAAGAAAACCCTCACCTATTACAAGACTTTCTATGATGTCAACGACTTCAACGATTTCTGGGTTGAGGACGGAACTTATCTGAAACTGAGGGAAGTCTCCCTGTCCTATACAATACCGGCCTCTGCTCTCAGCAACTTTGCCAACGGTTATATAAAAGGTATCAAGTTGTCCATCCTTGGAAAGAACCTCTATACTCTTACAAATTATTCAGGTTATGACCCCGAGGTTGCTACTACAAACGGAACACAGTATTTCTCCTATGATTTCATGGGATATCCGAACTACAGGTCGTTCGCTGCATCTCTTGAATTGAAGTTCTAATTATAAAACTGATACAGTTATGAAAACATACAAATATTTCTTACTCTTTACGGTTCTGACCGCCCTGCTTGTAGCGGGTTGCGAAAGTCTGGAGGTTAAGAATCTGAACGATCCGGATTTTGCGACAGCATTTTCCAAACCTTCCGATGTCAAGGGGGTTGCAGGCGGACTGATCAACACATGGTTTCAGGCCTCCCAGGATTACAATGGCCCGGCTCTTGCCCTGTGGGTCGGAGCGGATGCCGGAACCTGTTCTCACGGTAATGTGGGCATGTGGCATTTCAGCATGGAGCCCAGAATAGCCTGGGATAACACACCGGCTTATGGTAATGCAACAGTCAATGAAACTTTTTATAAAGCCATGTATTCCCTGCTCTCATCATCAAATGAAATTCTTGTTAAATTACTGACTGATGGCATGGTGATCACTGCTGATGACGGCACCGACGAAACAGGCATGGTTAAAGCCATGGCTTACCTCGGGCAGGGCCTGGCACTGGGTTATGTGGGCCTGTTCTATGACAAGGGCTTTGCTGTTACGGAGGATACCGACCTTACGGGTGAAATACCGGTGGCTCCTTATACCGAGCTCATCACAACTGCAGTTGCAAGCCTTGATAAGTGTATAGCTGAATGTTCTTCAACTACATTCACGCTTCCCGGGACATGGATACCGGGCATGACTTACACCCAGGTTGAGATCGCCCAGATTGCCAACTCAATGGCTGCAAAACTATTGTCCTACTCCCCCCGGAACAAGGCCGACAATGATGCAGTCGACTGGGGAAGGGTGCTTGCATATGCCAATAAGGGTATCACATTCGACTTTGCTCCGAAGATGGATGATGTCGACTGGTACGATCTGTACCATACCTATGCCAATTATGCCGGCTGGGGCCAGGTCGATATGAGAATTGCAAATATGATGGACCCGGCTATGCCCTCACGATGGACACTCGGCGCAGATCAGTGGGCTACTCTTCCTGCTCCGACTTTAGCCCACGAGGATGGAGTTGATGACCGCATTTTCACCGATTTCCAGTATAAGTCATCGTGTACATTCAGGGTTGAAAGAGGCTATTACCACTATTCATGCTACAGGTATTCACGACATGATGATTATCTGTCAACCTGGACAACCCCTTCACCCGTTTTCAGAAAAGCCGAGAACGACCTGCTTAAAGCTGAAGCCATGATGCACCAGTCGAACTTCACCGGTGCTGCAGATATTATCAATGCAGGTGAAAGGATTACCAGAGGCGGTCTGGCACCTATCGAAGCTACTGCTGCCGAGGTTGAAGCCGCAATATTCTACGAAAGGAACATTGAGCTTTTCTGCTCTGGTCTTGGTGTTGAATTCTGTACCATGCGTAAGGCTGACAAACTCCAGAAGGGAACTCCGCTTCATTTCCCGATCCCAGGACAGCAGCTTGAGGTCAACCTGATGGAACCTTACAGCTTTGGAGCTGACAAGGGCGTCGCAGGCCAGGATTATTCAAACGGCGGATGGTTCTAGTACCTTATTAATATAAACAATTAAAATTCATATTATGAAAAGTAAAATATTGATCAGGTTAACTTCACTCCTGGTGGCTGTGTCGCTTTTTGCCGCCTGTGAACCAACCGCGATGGAGAAAGCGCAGGATGCCTACGATGCCTCCATGGTGGTCCCTGCCGTTCTCAGCACTACCGGACCATCCCTTGTTCTGCAGACCTTTACCTATGATTTTAGTGTTTCATACTTCCGGGCAGGTTCAACCTGGAACTGGACCGCCACTGATGCAACAGTTCAGTCTGTCAGTCCGGATACCAGGACAGCCACCATCCTGTTCAATACATTGCCTCCAAGCGGAAAGGCATACGTTAATGTAACTGAGACAACAGTTGGTGGCAAAACTTCTGATCCAAAAGCCATTGAAGTGACCGTTGAACCATTCTGTCCGTTGGAACGAGCAGATATGATAGGGACATGGGATGTTGTTGAAACGGGAGACAGCCCCAGGACAACAACTGTTGAAGTTGTAGCGGGAACCGGAGATGATCAGATTATTGTTAAAGCTGATGCCACAGGTATTCCTGCCCTGCTTGGACAAGTCTTCATCGACTGGGGAGAAAATTTCCAGCCAGGTGAAAACTTTGCACCGAACGGGGACATCACCCTTACTCTTAATCTGACTGACGGAACGGTTCAGATTCCTTGTGATTACTGGGGACAGACATTGCCGGGACCATGGGATTACTGGTGTTTCGGAACCGGAACTTGGGATGGATGCGGGGCGACGCCAAAACTAACCCTTACAGTCAATCTTGATTGGGACGGGGCCGCACCAGGAGCAGCCCAGTATACAAATAGTGTAGTAATGACTAAACAGGAATAGAATTACTTATCTTATTTCAGGGGCTGATCTGTATTTTTTGCAGATCAGCCTTTTTTTTGTTCCAATCGGTCGAAATCAAACTGTTAATCATTAATTTATATAATTCTTTAGGCAGGAAGAACCAATATTTAACCCCAATTGGTGGTCCTTAATTTCATTCAAAAAAAGCCTGATTTTGTTAATGAATATTAATATAAGCATCATTAATACGCTTTTTTTCAAAAATCCATTATCTTTGGCAGGTTAAATTCAAACCTAAATTAATTTCTTATGAAGAAACTATTACTGATGATTGTTTTGTTTGTGTTTGCAGGAGTCACGACCCTGTTTGCGCAGACAAGAGTAATTACAGGGACCATCACCTCCGCAGTGGAGGGAGAAGGCCCTATCCCTGGTGTCACGGTACAGGTAAAGGGTACCACAATAGGTGCCTCTACTGACGTAAACGGGAACTTTTCAATAACTGTACCGGTCAACGCTACTACCCTTGTGTTTTCATACATCGGAATGAAATCGCAGGAGGTTGCGATAGGAAACCGTACTGTTATCAACGCTGTTCTTGAATCTGATCTCGTGGGATTGGATGAGGTCGTTGTTACAGCTCTCGGTATATCGCGTGAGAGGAAAGCCCTCGGTTATGCTATACAGGATGTCAAAAGTGATGAGTTGACAAAGTCGGCACAATCGAACGTCATCTCCTCCCTGAATGGTAAAATCGCAGGATTGCAGGTCAGTCAGGCAGGTGGTCAGATCGGAGCATCATCCCGTATTGTTATCAGGGGTAACAGCTCACTGGGCGACAACCAGCCGCTCGTAGTTATTGACGGTATTCCGATATCAAACAGTTCACAGAGGCAGAACAATGTCGACTTCGGATCCGGACTGTACGACATTAATCCTGATGACATCGAATCCATCTCCGTTCTTAAGGGTGGTTCGGCAGCTCTTTATGGAATGCGTGCAGGACATGGTGTGATTCTCATCACAACCAAATCAGGCAGCAGAAGTCGTTCAGGACTGACAGTCACCTACGACGGTAACTTTAATGTCGATCAGGTTTACAGCCTGCAGAAAATGCAAAATAAATACGGGCAGGGATACCTTGGAGATGAGACTTTTTATAAATTGGCTCAGGAAGATGGTTTTGAGGGAACCTACCAGCAATTTGCCCAGGGAGATTATGATCCCGGTTTTGGCTTCAGCTATTTTGATGGTCTTGGCAACGGAGTAAACGATGGCGTTGATGAGAGCTGGGGTCCGAGACTTGATAGTGGGCTGAATCTTACTCAGTACAACAGTCCCCGTGACGCAGGTGGCAACCTGATTGCTACGCCATGGGTTTCTAATCCGAACAACATAAAGGACCTGTATCAGTTAGGTTATACAACCAACCACAACATTTCCATAACTGCCAACTCTGAAAGAGCTACAACCCGTGCTTCGCTTGGTTACCGCACCCAGTCGGGGGTCCTTCCCAATACCGATCTGACGCGCTATTCACTCAATTTTAATACTACGATCAAACTTGGGAAAATGTGGGACTACGATGTATCGGCAAATTATACCAGGAGCGAAAGCGATAACCTCCCGATGACAGAATACAACGCAAGTAACCCCATGCAGTCTATGGGGCAATGGTTTGGCAGGCAGGTTGACATGAAGGATCTTAAAGCTAAATGGACCGAGACCATGGAAAACGGTTATCCTTACAACTGGAACAGCAATTACCACAACAATCCATACTGGAGCTTGAATAAGAATACCAATTCAATGGATAAGGACAGGCTCTTTGGTAAAACTTCCTTGTATTTCAGCCCTGTTTCGTCCCTGAAGTTTGAAGGCCGTCTGGGTATTGACTACTATAATTCCAAAACATTCCCGGTTGTCACATACCGTTCAAATGAGGTTCAGGCAGGTGCCGGAGCATGGGATGGCGGATATTTCGACCTGTATGATATTAAAAACTATGAAGTGAACGCCGATTTTATCGCAACATATGCTAAGACATTCGGCGATTTTAATTTTGATGTACTGGCAGGGGCCAACTACAGGGACCTGAAATATGAGAGTTCCGCGATTGGAGCCAATCAGCTGACCGTTCCCGACTTATTCACTATTGCCAATGCGAAAGGAAGCCCTGTTACTGCAATGGACCATTCATGGATCCGCAGTAATAGTGTTTATGGTTCAGCAACAGTTGGATACAAGGGGATGATTTACGTGGATGGAAGCGTACGCAACGACTGGACTTCCACAATTGCAGATCCTTTCTTCTATCCTGCCGTGAGCGTAAGCTGGATTCCTACCGAAACTTTCGGCATAGAGTCGCCTGTTCTCAGCTTCCTGAAATTAAGGGGAGGCATTGCAAAGATTGGTTCAGCGACAAGCGCTTACAGGACTGATCCGTATTTTTCCGCATCAGCATCCACCATCTTTGGAGTTACACAGTATTCACAGTCTACTGAATTCCCACCGACCGGACTGAGGCCTGAGCAGGTAGTTACAACAGAACTGGGTCTTGAAACCCGTCTGTTTAATAATCGTATTGCATTTGACGTATCACTTTACGATAAAACAACCACTGACCAGATCCTTCCGGTAGCTATTTCAAAAGCAACCGGTTATAATACCATGCTTATCAACGCAGGCGAGATCAATAACAAAGGTATTGAGGTCCAGTTCCGTGCAAACGCATTCAGCAGCACTGATGGATTTAACTGGGATATTACGGTTAACTGGTCAAAAGACCAGAGTAAAATCATAGATCTGTATACCGATCCGGTAACCAATCAGCCCCTGGCTTCATACAACATTGGCAGCCAGTGGAGTACTTACGTTCAGGCAAGACCGGATGAACCCTGGGGCGTTATCGTGGGAAGAGGCATGGTTCGCAGGGAATCAGACAATGCGATTATTGTAAACAGCGCCGGGTTTCCAAGAACAGCCACCAACATGATACTTGGAAATGTAAATCCCGACTGGCTGGCAGGTATCAGAAATGATTTCAGCTACAAGGCAATAAGCCTGGGATTCATGATCGACGTTCGCAAGGGTGGAGATATCTTCAGCGTCTCCCAGATGTTTGGAGCCTATTCAGGTCTGCTGGAATTCACCGCTAAAGATGAAATTCGCCGTGACGGACTTGTTTTAGGTAAAGATTTCCTCGAGGATGAGAAAGTAGTTAAAGTAGTCGCTGCAGCTGAAGACCTTCAGGATTCGGAGTTTGCAGAAAATGACCTGGTTATCGGCGCTCAGGATTTCTTCGAATCTTATTACAGTAATCGTGAACTGAGCGTTTATGACGGCTCATATGTGAAACTTCGTGAAGCCTATTTATCCTACAGGTTGCCACAGACTATGTTCGGCGGTAATATTATCAAATCGGGAACTGTTTCCCTGGTTGGCTCTAACCTTGCTATTTTGTGGAGACATAAGTCGAACATTTCAGGACTTGATCCCGAAACATCCGTAAACAGCGGCAATAGCGGCGTAGGTCTTGAGAGTACAAGCTACCCGCCATCACGCAGTATGGGCGTCAAACTTAGTTTTACATTCTAAATCATTTTAAGGCAAAGAAATATGAAGAAATATATATTAAAATTTGGAGTCCTGATATTTCTCACTGTATTCGCATTCAGCAGTTGTACAGAGAAATTTGAGGAAATCAACACTGACCCTGACAGGGCAAAAGATGCCCCCGCTACCAATGTACTGGCGTTTGTTTTGCGTTATTATTCATCCACCTTCCATGATGCATGGGCAGATATGAATGAGCCTTCAACATACGCCGGACACCTTACAAAAATCCAGTATATTGATGAAGCACGCTATAATTTCAGGCCTGGTACCGTCGAAAACAACTGGTATTATGGCTACATACTTCTGAATAATATCAATGAAATAAAGAAGAAAGCCACTGCTGATGGTGCTGATAATCTCCTTGGTGTTGCAAAGGTTCTTGAATCAATGATAGTTCAGACCATGTCAGACCGATGGAGGGATATCCCCTACACAGATGCAATAAAACTGGGTGAAGGCATACTTCTTCCTACATACGATACACAGGAGGAGATCTACCCTGCATTGCTTGATGTACTTGCTGAAGCAAATAATCTTTTGGCAACTCCTGCTGCCACAGATCAGATTGGCGAAGGAGATATGATCTTTGCAGGTGATGTCCTTAAATGGCAGAAACTGGCTAATTCTCTCAGGCTTAGAATTGCGATGCGTATATCAGAAGTTGCGGCTCAAACAGCAAGGCCTGTGGTTGAGGCAATTCTCGGGAATCCTGCAGCAAATCCGGTAATGGAAAGCAACGATGACAATGCAATGTTCGTATGGCAGGGTACCTCGCCTTATGAAGAGCCCTGGTATACCGATTCAAAATCAAGGGATGACCATGGTATGGCTGATGTCCTGGTAAATGAACTGCTTGCACTGGATGACCCTCGCCTGCCGGTTTATGCTGTTCCTGCAACCGACGACGGACAATACAAAGGATTTACCATTGGTGCTGAGGCTCAGCCAAGTTTGTCATCTGTTTCGAGAATAGGCATACGGTTCAGAAAAGATCCCGCAGGATTCTCCCCTATGATGAGATACGCGGAAGTTATGTTCTGTGTTGCTGAAGCTTCCAAGTTAGGATGGACAACAGGAACTACCGCACAGGAAGCTTATGAAGCTGGCGTTACAGCTTCACTGGAAGAAAATGGAGTAGAACAAGCTGACATTGACGCTTATCTTCTCGGTGGTGGTGCTTTTGCCGATGATCTGGACCAGATTTATTTGCAGCAGTGGATTGCTTTGTTTAAGCAGGGCATGGAAGCATGGTCGTTGTACCGCAGAACAGGAATCCCGAGCACAAACTATGTTGCTCCCGGATCATTCTTCCCGGGCCATAACTCCCCTCCTTTCAGGTATCCCTACCCGGCAAATGAAGGTACTCTGAATGGAGCCAACAGTAAACCTTTCAGCGACCAGGTTACTGATAATTTCTGGGGTAAGCAAATGTGGTATGATACACGTACAGGAGTAAACTAAACGTTCTTTTGAGTAAATGTTTTTAAGATAGAGACCGGGCTTCTTCGGGGGACGGTCTCTATTTTTTATTTTCAGAGCATTGTTGACTGAACTTAAACCAAAAATTAAAGTGTATGTTAAGACGTTTAAGCGTTTGTCTTTCGATTCTTTTAATTAACTGTGGCATAAGTACCGCTCAGCTTTATTATGTGAATCTGCCTCCTGGCCACAACAAAATTACCCTGGGCGACAATAGAATTCCGGGTGTGAAAGGATCTCCATATCTGTCCGATGAGTGGAGTATGGGAACCATTACCCTTCACAGCGGAAGCGTGATTGACAGCCTGGAAATGAGATATAACGTCTTTGCCGGGGAAATCCACTATAAGCATGATGGCAATGTGTACATACTTGGATCACCCGACAGTGTCCGGTACATTACGATGTATGGAGGACGATACTTTGTTTATCTTCCTTATAATGAAAAGAAAGAAGGTACGCAAAAGGATTATTTTGAGTTTCTTTCCGGCGATGTGGCCCAGTTGCTCGTCAGGCATACCGTGACTAAAATCAAGTCGAACTATAATGTAGCAATGGATGTTGGCGAAAAGGATGACCGCCTAGAACATAAAAACATTTACTATCTGCGGAAGGACAACTCGATTGTCTTAATTGACAGAAAGGGGCAAAACCTACTGGATCTACTGTCAGACAAATCCCGGGAATTGAGGGATTTCGTTTCTCAGAACCGTCTTTCATTTACCAGGGAGGCTGATCTCAAACGGATTGTAGATCATTACAATTCTTTCCACAAGAACTGACAATTGTTGAAAAAGGCCGCAGTAAAAAGCGGCGAATATGTAACCGTTCTTATCGTCACAGCTTCTATCTGGATTCTGTTTTCAGATTTACCAGTTCTATCCTGGTTGCAGTAACCTTCAGGATCCTGAAGACAAACTTGCCTATCCTTATGATTTCATTCGTCCCCGGAATACTCCCATGGTGGTAAAGGATCAGCCCCGCCAGTGTTTCGAAATCATCCTCTTCCGGCAGATTCAGGTTATATGTTTCATTGAGGTAGTCGATCTCAAGCCTTCCTGAAAAAACAAATTCTCCCGGACCGACTTCTTTCTCGGTAAGTTCATAATAGTCGTGCTCATCCTCGATATCACCGACTATCTCCTCCAGAACATCCTCAATGGTTACCATCCCCGACGTGCCTCCAAACTCGTCAACAACCAGGGCAACACTCTTCTTCTCATCAAAGAAAAGCTTAAGAAGCTTGTTTGCTGCCATTGTCTCCGGAACTATAGCCACCTTCCTGACACACGACATTATGTCCGGGGGATCCCTGAATACATCCTTCAGCTCAACGTAACCGATAATGTTGTCGATTGTATTCTGATAAACAAGAATCCGGGAATGACCTGACTGCATGAACCTTTCCTTAAGGTCCGGAACCATGCTCCCGGCTTCGATGGCGTTGATCTCCGTCCGGGGAACCATGCATTCCCTAAGCTTTACATTCGAGAAATCGAGGGCATTGCGAAATATCCTGATATTCTCCCTAAGCGGTTCTGTACTCCCGGTAATCTGTTTCCCCTCACTTATGAAATTGTTAAGGTCTACCTTGCTGAAGACAAGGTTCTCCAGCTCTTTTTTATTTCCTCTCATCCCGAAAAATATCCTTAGAAACAGATTTGAAGCTGAAAGAGCTAACTTGCTTATGGGATAAAAAATGATATAAAATAACATTGCAGGAAGGCTCAGGATATTCAGGAAGAAATTGGGCGAGATCATGAACATTGTCTTCGGAAGGAATTCAGCCATGAGTAGGATCAGGGCAGTACTCATAACCGTATTGACGACAAGCACGGCAAGGTCTGATTGAAGAAACGGTAACAGGACAGGATTCAGAAGACGGGAGAAAAAAAGACCGTAGATTACCAGTGCAATGTTGTTGCCGATAAGCATTGTGGCTATGAACTGCCCCGGATTATTCGTAAAAACACCTGTAAACTGGGAACCGAAATTACCCTGCTTCCTGTCGAGCTCAATCCTTAGCTTGTTCGAAGCCACAAAGGCGATCTCCATTCCTGAAAAAAAGGCGGAGAAGATCATTACGACAATTATGACCAATATGGCATTCATGGCCCAAAAATAACACTTTTGAAGTAAACTAATCCCTTGAATGGTAAAACAAACCCCTCCCAACCTTTCCCGTTAAACAGTCCTACTCCATACTCACTTCTTTTCTCCAGCCTTGAGGGCTGGGCTTCTAATAGCCCCGGTCCCATCCGGGGCTAAGGCAATAACATCATTACCACCCTGAAGGGGTGGCCTTCAGTTATCACAGTTATACTTTATATTGAATGATAAATAATATATTGGAATGCAACCCGCTCCGGGGTTGTCCGTGGTGTGTGGCGCTCTTTACCCGGGGCGATACCCGGGCTATTGGAAGTCGACACTTAAGGTGTCGCTAAAAGTTTGATGGAAGACGACACGTCAGGGATTGGGCGATCAGTTTTCCTCGTTGATATAGATTGTGGCGCTCAGGTTCTTAATCCTTCTCCTGGTCAGACGGGGATCCGACTCAAGACCGTAACCCTGGATGATCTGGTCCTCGGTGGTGATCTTTACAAACCTGTCGGTGTATATGAGATCTTTCTTCTGATCCCAGAACAGAAGCTCGGTTTCAAGCTTTTCCCCGGATTCATTGAAAGCCACTACACTGTCCTGCAGTTCCCACAGGTTTTTATCATCATGGAATTTTGCATATCTTGATGTCACCGAAGCCACCGGCCTTGAATTGCCATCATGAAACCGGACGTCGAGACCCGATCTGAATTCTGTATAGGGAGGTTCGGCTTTTTCATATCTTTCCATTACCGGAGCCGAGAAGACCAGCTCGAGCTTTCCCGAATCGGTGTATGTTGTTGTAAAATCCTTTCCTGTCTGTGATGGCAGACGGAGAATGTCTATCTTGTCGTATTCAATGGATTTCTTCCCGCACGCGAAGAGACTTATTACAGCGGCCAGTAACGGTAGAAAGAATCTAATTCTTTTCTGCATTATATTCCAGAATATGATTCAGACCGGCAAGGACCAGATCGGGTTGATAATTTACTTTGCAGCATAACCTCTCCTTCAGGTAACCGCTGTCGCCTCCGGTAAGTATTATCATCGAATCAATATTGTCTTCCCTGAACGACCTTATGTAACTGTTTATTTCATAGATAAGCCCGTCAGTAACTCCGGCTGAAATTGCCTCGAACGTGTTTTTTCCCGGAGAGGAGTATTTCTGAAGAGTGGAGCCAAGCGGAAGCTTGCCAGTGAATTTATGCAGGGCCCTGAAACGCATGCTCAGTCCCGGAGAAATATTTCCTCCCTTGTAGGTCTTGCCTGAGAGGTAATCAAAGGTTACCGCACTTCCGGCATCAATTATGAGAACATTTCTTCCGGGGTAAAGGTAATAAGCTCCAGCAACTGCTGCCAGCCGGTCGGGTCCAAGTGTCTCGGGGGTTTCATATTCATTCCTGAAAGGAAGCCTTGTGTGCCGCGACAGAACATGGACATTAGGTATGCCAAGCGTTGCCATGTCGATGATGAACTCAGGAAGGTCCCTGACTGTTGAGATCATAGCATATTTAATCTCATCCAGGTAGGGCTCAAATATTTCCTGCAACTTATCAAAACTGAATTGCTTGGTTGTGAGAGATACCTTCTTTTCGTAACCTTCGTAAACGGCTATCTTGGTGGCCGTATTCCCAACATCAAAAATAAGGTTCATGGCGATCTATATAAATACAAATGTACTAAAGGGTTTAGTATAGAAAAAATTTATTTGTGAGCCGGGTATCAACATTGGTTTTGAACGTTATAACAATGTTATAACATATTTGAAAGGCCCATTTTCATATTATTGCAGTATTATCCAATGCTGATCTGCCTTTTAGCCTCATCTTCAATGCCCTGCAGAATCCCGATCGACGACCTTACATTTTCTATGCCGGTAATTGTAAGAATCAGTTTTGATTCCTTTTGTTTAACCGACATTCTTTTCTGGTGCCGGTTGACATAATTCATAAACGATACAAACAGGGAGCTGCGATAAAATTTTGAATTCGGATCGGAAACGAAAAAAGCGATCAGGAGATTATTCTTAAGCAATATCTTTTCAATGCCCAGCCGGCTTGCAATCCATTTTATCCTCACTACGTTGAGAAGCGATGATGCCGGTGGAGGGAGCGGTCCGAACCTGTCGGTCAGCCTGCTTTCATAAAGCTCAAGTCCTTCCTCATTATCGATCTCGTTGAGTTCCTTGTAAAGCCTGATTCTTTCGGAGATATTTGATACATATTCATCGGGGAACATGATCTCGAGATCGGTCTCGATCTGGAAGTCAGTGACATATGGTTTTTGTTTTTCAGTGGTTTGGGGTTTCCCCGATTTCCTGATTTCCTGTTCCAGGAGCTGAGGTTCCGACTCCCTGAGTTCAGCCAATGCCTCATTAAGGATTTTCTGGTAAGTCTCGTATCCGACATCTGCTATGAAACCGCTTTGTTCCGCGCCGAGCAGATTTCCCGATCC
>JAFGXK010000171.1 GCA_016936695.1 Bacteroidales bacterium
ATATTGTAATTCGATAATTAATTATTGATAAACAATATCCATATCTGATCGAAGATGCTATTGCCAACCAACCTATATTCTCATGTACACAAATGATTTTCTGTTTGAATTCACGAAGTCGGTTTTCATGAAGATAGGATGCTCTGAAACTGATGCCAGGATCATTGCCGATGTTTTTATGGCAGCCGAGCTCAGGGGACATGCCTCACACGGAATGATAAGGATCAAGGATTATTATGAACTCTGGAAGGCAGGAAGGATAAATGTCAGGCCGCAGGTCAGAGTCGTTCATGAATCACCCAGCACAGCCGTTGTTGACGGGGATAATGCCATTGGCATGTTAGTGGCCCGGAGGTCGATGGAAATTGCAATTGAGAAAGCCCGTTCTGCCGGTACCGGATGGGTAGCTGCTCGTAATTCGAATCATTTCGGCATAGCCGGATATTATGCAATGATGGCGCTCGAACATGATATGACGGGTATTTGCCTTACAAACGCCAACCCGCTTGTTTCTCCTACGTTTTCCGTAAGCAGGATGATGGGCACCAATCCCATTGCTGTGGCAATACCTGCAGGAAAGCAGCCTCCCCTGGTTGCTGATTTTGCAACAACCCCTATTGCCAGAGGGAAACTGGCCGTTGCCGAGAAGAAAGGCGAAAAAGTGCCTTTCGGGTTTGTCCAGGACAAGAACGGATTTCCTTCGGATGATCCTTCGATACTTAAATCGGGAGGTTCGATGCTGACTCTCGGAGGCGACAGGGTCCACGGAAGCCATAAAGGATATTGTCTATCATCACTTGTGGATATCTTTTCAGCCGTGTTCAGCGGAGCCAACTTCGGCCCCTTCGTTCCTCCAAGCGTTGCCTACCTGCCGCTTCTCGACAAAAAGGTTGGTGAGGGAACCGGACATTTCTTCGGAGCAATGAGGATTGATGCATTTCAGCCTGCTGATGCCTTTAAGGCAAAGATGGACGAATGGATTGAAACCTTCCGTTCATCAAAGCCTGCTCAGGGACAGGAAAAAGTTCTGATCCCGGGTGATCCGGAACGGGAAGCTGAGCTCAGGATAGGTGCCGAAGGCATAGAGCTTGTCCCGGCAATTGAAAAGGACCTGGAGGAAGTGGCAAAGTCGCTGGATATTCCTTTCAGATAACCCGGAGGCTGGTTATCCTTCTTACTATTGATTCATAAATCCCTGATCCTTTAACACCTGCAGCAGAATGCCGGAGAAGTATACGTTATCCTCCTTTTTATACCTTACATTTGTAAAAACCTGAGCCAGTGTAGTTTTGTTATTCTCCCTTACAAACTGAGCTGAATCCTCCCTTGCTTCCTTTGCAGAATAGTAATCACGGATTTGCTGATCAGTATACTCGGTGTAAACCTCCCTGTGGACAATTGCCCCGGCAGGCAGCCTGTCGGGTTGTTCGGGATAAACAGCAGGCCACCCAAGAGTAACTGTAGTAACCGGAACCACCCCCAACGGCAGCCTCAGCACCTCTATTATCTTGTGCGCCATATAGGTTGTGGTGCCGAGGTAACAGATACCAAGTCCTCTGGCTTCAGCGGATATGCAGATGGTCTGGGCCACCAGAAGGGCATCGATGGCTGCAGTCATGAACGAAAGGAAGTTGTCATAACCTGGTTTGGCATCGTTCAGCACGCACCATTTATTAAACCTGTTGAAATCGGCACAGAAAGTCAGGACAACCGGGGCTTCGGTTACCATAGGCTGATTGAAGTGAAGGGGCAGCAATTGCTCCCTGATCTGGCTGTCGCGGGTTACTATAATGCTGTAAACCTGCATATTCCCCGTTGTGGAAGTCCTGCATCCTTCATTGATAATGTCATTTAGCAGATCGTCAGCGACATCTTCGCTTTTATATTTTCTTATTGTTCTCCTTTGAAGAAGGAAGGCGGTATTGACATTCATGGTATCAAGATTCAGATTATACGCAAAGTAAACAAATTCTCACTCAACGGGTGGAACTGATGCAAATGAATTTACTATATTAGCAACATGTATCCATCCACCTGAAATTTCAAAAGTTTAAAATACAACAGATATGAGCAGACCAGTTACACTCTTCACGGGCCAATGGGCAGATTTACCATTTGAAACAGTATGCAAGAAGGCAAAATCGTTCGGATATGACGGACTGGAGCTTGCATGCTGGGGCGATCATTTTGAAGTTGACAAGGCAACAGATGCCTATTGCAAGGCAAAAAGAAAACTTCTCGACAAATATGGGCTTAAAGTCTTTTCGATTTCGAATCACCTGGTAGGGCAGGCTGTTTCCGACCGGATTGACGAAAGACACAAGGCAATAGTTCCGGGTTATGTCTGGGGAAACGGCGATCCGGAAGGAGTCAGAAAGCGGGCTGCCGCCGAGATGATAAAGACAGGCGAAGCCGCCCTCAGGCTTGGAGTTTCAATAGTAAACGGCTTCACAGGGAGTCCGATATGGCACCTTGCATATTCTTTCCCTCCAAACCTTCCTAAAATGATAGACGACGGCTTCAGGGAGTTTGCCAAAAGATGGAAGCCCATACTGGATGCATATAAGGAGATGGGGGTAAGATTTGCACTTGAGGTTCACCCGACAGAGATAGCTTTTGATATCGCATCAGCCAGAAAAGCGCTTGCGGCACTAAAGAACCACCCTGCATTCGGATTTAATTATGATCCGTCGCATTTCGGATACCAGGGGGTTGACTATGTTGAATTCATCTACGCTTTCAGTGATAGGATATTCCATGTGCATATGAAGGATGCAGGATGGTCGGACGGACCTGCTGAGGCGGGAGTCTTCGGCGGCCATACAGAATTCGGGACAAAGGGACGCTACTGGGATTTCAGGAGTCCGGGCCGGGGAAACATAAACTTTGAAGAAATAATCAGGGCATTGAACAGGATTGGGTATGATGGTCCCCTTTCAGTAGAATGGGAAGACAGCGGAATGGACCGGGAACATGGGGCAATGGAGGCCTGTCAGTTTGTAAGGTCAGTCGACTTTCCCGCGTCAAATATTGCTTTTGACTCCGCATTTGATAAATAGGAGTGGAATTTCGCGTCAAGGATTTTTCTTTTAACCCTATTAATAACTTAATTACCAATTTTATGGACACAATCAAGAAAACACAACTATTCAATGCAAGCTGTGTTGCACTGGTAGTAACTGCACTTGCTTTTGCCACAAGGGGTTCCTTTGTTGAAGCATGGGCAACGGAATTCAATCTTACCCATACACAGGTGGGCTGGATTGTAGGGACTGCCTTCTGGGGCTTCACCCTGGCCATGGTCTTCGGAGGTCCGCTTGTAGATATTATAGGCCTGGGACGGATTATTGCCATTGCATTCTTCTGTCATGTTGCAGGGATTGTGCTTACCATTTTTGCCACAGGTTTCTGGACGCTCTTCATCTCAACCTTGTTTATAGGTATTGCCAACGGAAGCGTCGAAGCGGCTTGTAATCCACTGATAACCAGTATGTATACAGAGGAGAAAACAAGACGACTGAACAGGTTCCATGCCTGGTTCCCTACAGGCATTGTCATTGGAGGCCTTGTAGTGTATCTTTTCAACAATATTGGTCTCGACGACTGGCGTTACGCAATGGGAATCATGCTTCTGCCAACATTTTTATATGGTTATATGTTCCTGAACAAGAGATTCCCGCAGACTGAAAGAGTCGTATCGGGCTTTACCTATAAGGACATGCTCAAATCATGTGTTAGTCCGCTGTTCCTTTTCATGGCATTCTGCATGCTTCTTACTGCAGCCACTGAGCTTGGAACAAATCAATGGATAGCCGCATTGCTGGCAAATGTCTCAGATAATCCTATTCTCCTTCTGGTATGGATATCGGGTATTATGGCCGTGGCCAGGCAGTTCGGAGGTACCATCGTACATAATGTCCGTTCAACGGTTATCCTTATGGTATCATCGATACTGGCTTTTGCAGGTGCTCTGTTAATGGGTTATGTCAGCGGAGCCTTCCTGGTTTTCATGGCCGCGGGCATTTTCGCACTTGGAATAGCATTTTTCTGGCCAACAATGCTTGGATTCGTTTCTGAGAATATACCTGAAAGCGGTGCCCTGGGACTTGCAATCATGGGAGGAATAGGATTTCTCGGAGGAGCAATAGCACAACCGGTGCTGGGTGCCATATTTGATGCCCAGACAGTCGCATCGATTCCGGCCGGACAGACATTAGAAATTCTCAGATCAGCAGCAGAAGGCACTCAGGAAGCTGCCGCCTGGGCCGCAGCCCAGCTGAGCGGAGGAGCGCGTACACTAAGATTCGTGGCCATCCTTCCTGCCTTTCTTATTGTGGCCTTTTCATTCCTGCATTTCATGAAAAGGAAAAGTACCAGATAAGATACAGCACTAAAACCAATAGAAAGAAACTTATATTTTCTTAAGCCGTAACCGGCGTAAGCAAAGCTTTAAGATGAGGAATCATTCAGTAAAAAGGAAAAGAAGCAGTAAAAGAACAGAGACAATATCAAACAAAATTATAGTACTATGAAGAAAATCAGAATGGGAATGATCGGAGGAGGAATCGGTGCATTCATAGGGGATGCCCATCGGAGAGCCTCCCGTATTTGCAATGACTTCGAACTTGTTTGCGGTGTATTTGATGCCAATTATGAACGAAGTAAAGAGTTTGCCACGATGGAAGGGATCGACCTGAGCCGCTGCTATGAGAGCGTCGACGCCATGATTGAAGCCGAACTTAAATTACCGGATGGTGAACGGATGCAGAGCGTTTCGATTGTAACACCAAACGCGCTGCATTTTCCCTTCGCAACAAAGCTCCTTCGTAACGGATTCCACCTGGTATGCGAGAAGCCTATGACAATGACAGTCGCGGAAGCGGTTGAGCTGGAGGAACTGGTTGCCAAAACGGGCCTTACATTTGCCCTTACTCATACCTATACCGGATATCCGATGGTACGGCAGATGAGGGACCTTGTAGCCTCAGGAGTTCTTGGAACCATCCAGCGTATTGACGCCCAGTATTATCAGGGATGGATCAATTCGATAATTCACGGCACGGAGAGCAGGATAACCGGAGTGTGGAGGCTAGACCCGAAGCATGCAGGCGCAAGCAGCTGCATGGGCGATATTGGCGTTCATGCCTTTAATCTCATTGAATACACTACAGGACTGGAAATAAAGGAAATATTATCCGACCTGAGCAGTGTAAAGGATGATGTCAGCCTCGATCTTGACGGAACTGTGCTTCTAAGGTTTGGAAAGAACCTTAAAGGTGTAATCAGGGCCAGTCAGGTTTGCGGAGGAGAAGAGAATGCCATTACACTAGCCATCTACGGATCGAAGGCAAGTCTCAAGTGGGCACAGGAGAATCCCAATTACCTTTATATGCTCAGCGACACTGAACCAACCAGAGTGTTCAAGCCTGCTCACGGCTACAATGAAAAGCTTGCCGAGGCCAGCCATACGATGCCGTCGGGACATCCGGAAGGGATTTATGAAGCACTGGCCAATATTTACACGGGAACTGCCAAATCAATAAGGGGCCAGAAATTTGATCCGGGAGAGTTTCCTACAGTTCACGACGGAGTACGGGGGATGAAGTTCATTCACTCCGTTGTCGAGTCCAATAAGAAAGGTAACGTCTGGGTCAGTATCTGAGACTAAAAGGGTGCGGGGTGCGGTATGGGGTACGGGGCAGAAAGAAGCTCAGGGCACAGGGCGAAGGGCACAGGTCACAGGGCAAAGGGCACAGGGCAAAGAGCAGGAGTTGGCAGTTGGCAGAATTCAGTTGCCTGAAAAGAAGGAAAAGCCAGAAGTAAGAAATCAGAAGTTTGAAATTAGAAATTTAAACCAGCAACCAGCAACCAGTAACCAGTAACCAGCAACCAGCAACTAATTTTTATTTCCGCCTTCTGCGAAGAAGGAAGTAGCCTGCGATTATAACGACAACAAGGACAATAATGATCGAAACCATTAATGTCCTGTTGTCGATGGCTCCGGCCAGCATGGATAAAATTGAGCTTCTCATCTTATATTAAACTATCGGACTCCTGATCAGAATCTTTTGGTATAGCCGTGACAGTAGGGCATTTTGCCGTTTTTGAAATAGTAATCCTGGTGATAACCTTCAGCATCCCAGAACTCTGAAGCCTTTGTGATTGCTGTTGCCACTTTAAGTCCCTTTGATTTCAGTATACCAATATATTTTTCGGCAATCATTTTCTGTTCATCGTTCATGAAAAAGATCTCCGACCGGTACTGGTCGCCTAAGTCCGGACCCTGACCACCTACCTGGGTCGGATCGTGTATCTCAAGGAAAAGCTTAAGGAGAGTCTCGTAGGATGTAAGATCCGGATCATATATTACCCTGACCGCTTCAGCATGACCGGTATTGCCTGTACATACCTCTCTGTATGATGGATTTTTAACATGGCCTCCCATAAATCCTGATGTTACGGAGATTACACCCGGTGCCTTCTGGAGGAAGTATTCAACTCCCCAGAAGCAGCCGCCTGCAAATACTGCAGTCCCGTATCTTCCCGGTGTCAGTTCGGAGGGCACAAACTCGAGTGATACGGAATTGACACAATGGCGGATGTTCTTTGAGGTTAATCGTTCTCCAGTAAAGACATGGCCAAGATGGGCACCGCAGTTGGCGCATACTATCTCTGTTCTCATTCCGTCAGGATCGGGAAACCTGTTGACAGCACCCTTGATTTCGTCGTCAAAGCTTGGCCAGCCGCAATCGGATTTAAACTTGGATGAAGAGTTATAGAGGGCTGCTCCGCATTTCTTGCAAAGGTATGTTCCCTTCCCGGAATGATCGGTGTATTTGCCAGTGAAAGGAGCCTCCGTACCTTTCTCTTCAATGACCCGTGATTCCTGTTTTGACAGGTTGTTGTAAGGCAGCTTCTCCTGTGAAAAAGAGTTAATACTCATAAAGGTTAATAATAATATTGTGGTTAATAGTGTTTTCATCATAAAAATGAATGTGTTATTCATACAACAAAAATGCAAAAAATATGTTTAGTATATGTTACAAAATCATACCATTATTGGTGATGTTTTTTTTGACCGGATAAAATAATCCGGCATGGAAATTGTTTATTAAATGATTGTTTTACTTTTGTGTCTTATTAAAAGCAAGGTTTTATGAAAAAGTTTGCTATAATCCTGTTCGTCTGTGTTATCACCGCTATTTTTACCGGAGCCTGCAATAACAAGGCATGTCCGGCATATGCTGAAGCTGAGACCGAGCAGGCAGGGAACATCGGCTGAACATACCGGAGTTACCTGGTTTCGGGTCCTGTAAGTTAGCATATTGAAATGAAGAAGCTGCTTCTTATTTATTTTGTGGGATTATTTGCGATTCCGGTAAACGGACAGGGTGAACTTGACGAGCAGCAAAAGATCTTTTTCAGAAATGAAAGATCTTTCGGGATTCTCCTCAATTCGGATGGTTATGGGATAAGCTTCCGTGAAGCAAAGAGAATTAACTATCTGAACAAGAGATATTTCGAAATCGAAGCAGGAACGATCAAGCATCCCAAGGAATACAGGGAATCAAATCCTTATTACCAGACGCCAGGCACCTTTGTTTACGGAAAGATGAATTTCCCTGTTTATCTCAGGGGAAGCTTTGGTTTTCAGCATGAGATTTTCAAAAAGGCAGATCTTGGAGGTGTTGCGGTCAGGTACTTCATTTCTGGAGGACCTTCCCTTGCAATATACAAGCCCATCTATTACAAAGTTCTTTATCCTCTCTCAGCTTATGAGTTCGATATCGTAGAAGAAAAGCTGGATGTCAATACGCACCCGCCCTATGACATTTACAGCAGGGCGCCTTTCACGAAAGGATTGAGCGAGTTGAAGATGATTCCCGGGATTTACGCCAAGGGAGGATTGAATTTTGAGTACAGCAAGGAAGAAAAACTTATTCATGCCGTTGAAGCCGGACTTGCTTTCAGCGCTTACCCGAAAAAGATCCCGATAATGGCAACGGTTGATAACCAAGCGTTATATTTCTCATTATTTGTCAGTTACAGATTCGGGGTTGTAATTGATCCTTTGAATCCCGAGACCAACAAAATATCCTATATCTTCCGAAGGAAGAGAACTCCTGCAAATTATTAACATCCGGTCGTTTGCACGGAAAAAATCCATATCTTTGTGCGTTTAAAAATTATTAACCCTTAATGATATAGTTATGTCAAAGATTAAAGTTGGAATCAATGGCTTTGGCAGGATCGGCCGACTGGCTTTCAGGGCTGCCTGTAAGAGGAATGATATGGAAATTGTCGGCATAAATGACCTCCTCGATGTCAACTACATTGCCTACATGCTCAAGTATGACACAATGCACGGAAGGTTTGACGGAACGGTTGAAGTTAAAGACGGAAAGCTTGTGGTTAACGGGAACAGCATCCGCGTAACTGCCGAAAAAGATCCGGCCAACCTGAAATGGAATGAAGTCGGAGCCGAATACGTACTTGAATGCACAGGCTTTTTCCTTACCAAAGAATCTGCAATGGGTCACATCAAAGCCGGAGCAAAACGCGTTGTAATGTCAGGTCCCTCAAAGGATGATACCCCTATGTTTGTCATGGGAGTCAACAATGAGAAGTACACGGCCGACATGCAGTTTGTATCAAACGCTTCCTGCACAACCAACTGCCTGGCTCCTGTAGCCAAGGTTCTTCACGACAATTTTGGAATTGCTGAAGGTCTTATGACAACTATACACTCAACCACAGCTACCCAGAAGACAGTTGACGGTCCGTCGAGCAAGGACTGGAGAGGCGGCCGCGCAGCTTCGGGCAACATTATTCCCTCTTCGACCGGTGCAGCCAAGGCTGTAACAAAGGTTATCCCCGAGCTTAAGGGCAAGCTTACAGGTATGGCTTTCAGGGTTCCCACACTCAATGTATCAGTCGTTGACCTTACCTGCCGTCTTGAAAAGGCAACCACATATGAGGATATCAAAAAGGCCATGAAAGACGCTTCAGAAGGTTCTCTGCAAGGAATTCTGGGATATACTGAAGACGACGTTGTATCGAGCGATTTTATGGGAGATGCCCGGACATCAATCTTTGATGCCAAGGCTGGTATCGCACTCAATGACAATTTCATCAAAGTAGTCGCATGGTACGATAATGAATGGGGTTATTCCTGCAAGCTTCTTGATCTGGTAGCTTATATGGAAACTGTTAAATAACAGTATATAATACCTTATAAAGTTTAAGAGCTGTCCTTTCGGGACAGCTCTTTTTATTCGTAGTGGAGAGCCTTGATGGGGTCAACATTGCCTGCTCTCACTGCCGGAGCGTAACCTGATACCACACCAACAATAAAACACACAACTATACCCATTGTGACCCATAACCATGGAATCACAAAACTGGATCGGAGCATTGAAGATACGGCATTGCCAATAATTATACCCAGGATTATTCCGAAAATTCCACCCAGCTGTCCTATCATGATAGATTCAAAAAGAAACTGGTATTTTATCGTTTTTGGTTTGGCGCCGACAGCCTTCCTCACTCCTATTTCGCGGGTACGCTCAGTTACCGAAACCAGCATAATATTCATCAGACCAACAGCAGCTCCGAAGAGGGTTACAATTCCGATCAGGGTAGCTGCAAGAGTTACATACCGGATGTTTTTTAACAGCATATTAAGTATGGTATCGCTCTTAACCACGTTGAAATCAGATTCATCCGACGGATCGAGGTTCCGTACAATCCTGAACACACCTTCGGCCTGTCCTGCCATAACATCAAGATTGACAGGATTTAACGGCATTATCGTGATGCTGAAGTTCATGTTAGGGCGCGAAAAATACTGCCGGGCTGCAGAAACAGGCATCAGGCAGATATTATCGCCCGACAGCTGGCTGGCTCCCTTGCTTTTCAGAACTCCGGCAACCTGGAGCTTCAATCCTGCAACAGACACATCCTTACCACCAGGGTCAACGCCTGCCGGGAAAAGATCAGACGCGATTTCAGACCCAAGCAGGACAAGGCGCCTGTTCATTTGTATCTCATCCGGACTGAAATTTCTTCCTCTCTCCACCTCATAACCCGATACGGCAAGATAGTTTTCGTCGACACCGACAAGGTTTACATTGGGATTAGTCTCCTCCGATCCGTATTTTACTGTCGACATACCGGTTGCATTGAATGAAACCGATACCCAGGCAGGTTCGGAGAACAACTCCCTGAATTCCATTGCCTGGTGGTATGTGATAAGCGAATGGTTTCTGATACGCCTCCTGTCATTGCCCACCTGCACATTCATCCCCCTGGAGGAGATTGTGAAGGAATTGGCTCCCATCATTGTAAACTGGGATGTAAGTGACGACTTGATTGCATCAATTGCAGTAAGTATCCCTACCAGAGCCATTATACCGAAAGCGATTATACTCATTGTAAGAATAGCTCTAACCCTGTTCGAGCTGATGGCCCTGATTGCAATCCTAAGGTTATCCTTGAAAATACCAACTCTTTTTACGAGATTCATCCGTATATATTTTATTTTTAATGGCTCCCGCATCTGTGGGAGAACCGAACACGATTGACTTAGTCGAGTTCACAAGCCTGATTGTGTATTAAACAAAAAAAATAAAAGTACACTATTTTTCAATTGGAAGGCGAACATCAAAAATAATTAACGAGTTAGTTGTAAAACTAATTTATTCGTTTTAAATTTGTATATAGTGTTCAGGATTGAGGTTCAGGAAGTAATAGCTTAAAATAAAAAAAAATGAAACAGGAAGTCATAAGAGAACTGACACGTGCGGAGGAACAGGTTATGCAGGTGCTATGGAAGATCAAAAAAGGATTTGTAAAGGATATTCTCGAGCACTTCGACGATCCAAAACCGGCTTACAATACAGTAAGCACAATAGTAAGAATACTTCAGGACAAAGGATTCGTAGCTCATAAGGCTTACGGCAGGACGCATGAGTATTATCCTCTCATTTCGAAAAGCGATTATTCGAAAGCGCATCTGAATAATTTCGTTAAGGATTATTTCTCCAACTCCTTTGAGAAGATGGTAAGTTTTTTCGCCAGGGAAAAGAGCATTTCGGTGAGGGAAATGGGAGAGATCATGAAGATCATGGAAACTGAAATGAAAAAACAGAACACTGAACAATGGACCCGCTGATTATATATACGGCCAAAGCTGCCGTCTATCTTACTGCTTTCTGGTTTGTATACAGGATTTTCCTTCACCACGATACCATGCACGGCCGGAACAGGGCATTCATAATAATTTCGGTTTTATCAGCCATGATACTTCCTCTGATAACGGTACACACAAGCAAACCGCTTAATCTGCCCACTTTCGGAAAAGTGCTTTCGGAAGTCCTGATTACCGGAAGCGTAACAGAAGTATCCATGACTGAAAACACGGTACTTATACTGTCCGTCTTCAAGTGGCTTACCATTATTTATGTCTCCGGGCTTGTGCTTTTCCTTGCAAAATTCACAGTCGACCTGCTGGAACTGTTCCTCCTTATTACACGGAAAAGAAGCCGGGGATCAAATCTGATCAGGATTGAAGGACTTGGCACATCTGGTTTTTCAGCTTTCGGACACATATTTATTAACAGCAATCTGTCGCATCAGGAAGAAAAAGAAATAATAAGGCACGAACAGAATCACCTCGATCACAACCATTCATCCGATATTGTCTTTATTGAATTCATGAAGGCTCTGCAATGGTTTAATCCGGCCATACACCTGTTTGAAAGGTCACTAAGGGCAGTGCACGAGTATCAGGCCGACCAGGAGTGTATCACAAGGGGAACTTCAATCAGTACTTACCAGAAACTTCTCCTGAATCAGATATTCCGGTCGCGGATATTCAGGATCTCCAACAGCTTTTCAAATCCGTCGATGGTGAAGAAACGGATAATAATGATGTCAAAGAAACCCACAGCTTCATTTGCCAATCTGAAATTACTGATCATCATACCGGTTATTGCATCGATCTTGCTTGCATTCTCGACCTGCACCGAGCAAAGACCGCTTCCCGGCGAGACGCAGGAAGAAGCATATCCTCCTCCGCCGCCTCCCCCGCCGCCACAATCAGGAGAAGAAACTGCAACGCAGAATCAGAAACCTCCCCCAAGGAATATAGAACCATTTGTTCTAGTCGAACAAATGCCTTATTTCCCGGGTGGCGAAATTGCCCTGCTTAAATTCATCATGGAGAACACAAATTACCCTGAATCGGCAAAAAATGCAGGCACACAGGGGAAAGTGATTGTAAGGTTTTGCATTGACGAACAAGGTAGAGCAGTTCGTGAGAGCGTCTTAAAGGGAGTCTCCCCTGATATTGATGCTGAAGCCCTGAGGGTTGTCCGCTTGCTTCCGCTGTTTGAACCGGGTCGCCAGGGCGGCAAGGCCGTACCAGTATGGTATATGGTCCCAATTAACTTTACACTTAAGTAAAAACCTTGCCTGCAAAACATTGTTGAACCCGGACACAAGAACGGGAAAGAGAATATAACAGACAGGCAATTGGGTTTGTTATAATGCAACCTGTTTATCATCTCCCCTTATTTGATAAATTTGTTCCCTCAAATAATTCAATAATGACACTTGCTGAAAGGATTGAATCATTCTCTGATCTTGGACAGATCCTAAGGTATTCACTTGAGGGGAAAAAAGGAAGATACAAGGATCCTCTTGAAAAGCTGATCGATAATCAGCAATTCAGGAATGGCTGGTTCACTCCCCGGAATGTCGTGATGGCATTAAAAGCAATTGCTGATGAACTGACCCATGAAAAACTGACAAAATGGACCGGAAGATACCCTGACCTGTCGGAACAAACGGAACCAGATAAAATTGGGATAATAATGGCAGGCAACATCCCTCTGGTCGGGTTTCATGATTTCCTTTCGGTTCTTATCACCGGCAATGTGGTAATTGCCAGAACCAGTTCGAAGGATCCTGATCTGATCGTCTTTATCGGTGAGATGCTGGGAGACATAAATCCATCATTCAGAAATAAAATAACATTCACCGGCGGACTGCTTAAGGATTTTGATGCAGTAATTGCCACGGGGAGCGACAATAGCTCAAGGTACTTCCAGTATTATTTCGGGAAATATCCTCACATTATCAGGAAGAACAGAAACAGCATCGGAATTATCGAAGGAAATGAGACAGGAGAGGAACTTGCAGGACTTGGCATTGATATCTTTTCCTATTTTGGTTTAGGATGCCGCAGTATTTCAAAAATTTATGTGCCGGAGGGGTATGACGTTAAGGCCCTTGCAGAGTCATGGAGCGAACACGGCAACCTTGTTGAGCATAACAAGTATGCAAACAACTACGATTACAGCAAAGCAGTTTTCATTGTAAACAAGTACGACTTTATCGACACAGGCTTCTTCCTGTGCAGGATGGATAAAAGTTTAGCTTCACCGGTTGCAGTACTCCATTATGAATACTATAACTCCGTGAAAAACGTTTACCAGGAAATCGAAAGCATGAAGGACAGAATCCAATGTGTTGCAGGCAGGGGTAACACTCCGTTTGGGAAGGCTCAGATGCCTGAACTATGGGATTATGCAGACGGAATTGACACCATTGAATTTCTTCTAAAAAAAAAATGATCAGGAATATTGTAAAGTAAAAAATATTATATTGCACCCGTCGAATCAATAGAGATATGGTATATAAGTTTGTTGTATTATCGGATGAAGATGAGTCGTTTGTAAGGGAATTTGAGTTCCTCGACTCGCAGACCTTAATTGATTTTCATAACATTATTCAGGAAGAGCTTGAATATGACAAATCACAAATGGCTTCATTCTATCTTGCGACCGACAACTGGGAGAAGGAAGAGGAATTTACCCTTTTCGATATGGGAACCGGTTCATCCACCATGGAATCAGCAATACTGGAGGAGATAATCTTTCGAAAGAACCAAAAATTACTTTATGTGTTCGATTTTTTCAATGACAGAGCACTTTTCGTGGAATACACCGGGGAGACAAAGGAAATAGAGGACCGTGAATATCCTATATGTACCAATTCAAAGGGAGTGCCTCCCAAACAGGTGGTTTTCGGCGCCAGTTCACGCAAGTTGTATAATAATATTGTCGTTTCGGATGATGACGATGATGATGATGATGATGATGAAGCGGATGTCGATGACCTCTTCCTTGATGGCGATGACGAAAATCCTCTTCCCGACTTTGACAGTCCCGAAGCTCTTGAAGAGGAAGACGAATAGTCTTCGTGCAAAAGAGTTCAATGAATAATTTCCTAATAGTTTTACCTGGTCCGACGGGAGTAGGAAAGAGTGAAATTGCAGTAGAGATCGCGAGTCATTTTGGCATTGAGATCATTTCGGCCGATTCAAGACAGTTCTACAGGGAGATGACAATCGGCACGGCAGTTCCCGGGCCTGAGCTTCTGGAAAAGATAAAACACCACTTCATTCAGTTTATTTCAGTCAGGGAATATTACAGTTCAAGCCTTTATGAAAGAGCTGTCCTCAAATTACTGCCCTCCCTTTTCAGCAGGAACAGGGCAGCAATACTTACTGGAGGCTCAGGTCTCTACATCGATGCTATATGCAGGGGTATAGATGATATCCCTGACATCGACCCGGCAGTAAGACAAAAATATAATGATAAATACAAGGCTGAAGGAATCGAAAGCCTCAGATCAGATCTGAGGCTCACCGATCCTGAGTATTACGCAAAGGTTGACCTGAGGAATCACCAGAGGATCATTCGGGCTCTGGAGATATTTGAAAGCACAGGGCGGAAATACTCCGAATACCTTACAAGCAGAAGCTCAGGACGCAATTTCAGAATAATTAAAACCGGACTTGCAAGGGACAGGAAGGAGCTGTATGAAAGAATCAACTCAAGAGTTGACCGGATGATCGGGGAAGGACTGGAGAAAGAAGCCCGGGAGCTGCTGATTATGAGAGGGTTGAATCCATTGAAAAGCGTTGGATACAGTGAGATGTTCGATTTCTTCGAAGGGAAAATATCAATGGATGAAGCACTTCATCTGATAAAGCGGAACAGCAGGAGATATGCCAAAAGACAGATTACATGGTGGAATAGGGATTCTGAGATAACCTGGTTTCATCCCGACAACATCCGGGAAATAATTGCGCACATTGAAAGGGCTATGGGCAGTTAGGGGGACCCCCTCTGTCGTCACGAAAAAAGTTTCAGTTTTCTTATGGTGGCTTCAGGATCGGGGGAACTGAATACTGCATTGCCCGCTACAAGGACATTCACTCCTGCTTCAACCAGGGTCTGGGCATTAGTGGTATCCACTCCGCCGTCTACCTCGATCATGACACTTAAGCCGCCCTTTGCAATCATTTCTGAAAGTTCCCTTATCTTGTTGTAGCTTTCTGCAATAAACGACTGCCCGCCGAAACCTGGATTAACAGTCATTATCAATACCATATCAACATAAGGAAGGATATTCTGAAGGAAAGACACCGGAGTATGTGGGTTTAATGCCACTCCGGCTTTCATTCCCAGCCGGCTGATCTCTGAGACAGTCCGGTGAAGATGTGTACAAGCCTCATACTGGACAGTCAGGATACTTGCACCGGCATCGTGAAATCGCGACAGGTACCTGTCGGGATCCATAATCATAAGGTGAACATCGAGCGGTTTGTCTGCAATTTTCCTGATTTGTTCAATAACAGGCAGCCCGAACGAAATATTAGGGACGAACAATCCATCCATTATATCACAGTGAATCCAGTCGGCAAGGCTACGATTGACAAGTCGGACATCCTTTCCGAGGTTCAAAAAATCAGCAGCAAGCAATGAAGGTGAGACAAGGTGGTTCATGTAGGCGGTTTTAGGCAAATATAGGAACAAAAATCTAACCCAGGTAGGTCTTGAGAATTTTACACCTGGTAGTGAACTGTATCCTTTTTATTGCCTTTTCCTTTATCTGACGTACTCTTTCGCGTGTCAGGCTAAGCTCCTCTCCTATCTCCTCAAGGGTGAAAGGGTGTTTCATGCCCAGACCGAAGTAGAGCTTAAGAACTTTTGCCTCTCGTTGAGAAAGGGTACTCAGTGCACGCTCAATTTCCCATGCAAGGGATTCATTTATAAGGTTTTTGTCGGGGCTTGGGGTATCGGGGCTCTGCATCACATCGTACATGGTGTTATCGTCTTCGTTGCTTATCGGAGCATCCATGCTAATTGTCCGGCCGTTGGTTTTGAGCGACTCCTTAACATCCTCGGGTATCATTTCGAGAAGTTCGGCGATCTCCTGGGAGGATGGTTCCCTTTCATATTCCTGTTCCAGTCGCGCAAAAGCCCTGTTTATACGGTTTATTGATCCGATTTTGTTGACGGGGAGCCTGACAATTCTGGCCTGTTCGGCAAGTGACTGGAGAATTGCCTGCCGGATCCACCATACAGCGTAGGAGATGAACTTGAATCCCCTCGTCTCATCGAAGCGCTGGGCAGCTTTCATAAGACCGAGGTTGCCTTCATTGATCAGGTCGGGAAGGCCCATTCCCTGATTCTGATACTGTTTGGCTACTGAAACTACAAAACGCAGGTTTGCCTTGACAAGCCTGGCGAGGGCTTCCGAATCACCTGTCTTGATTTTCCTCGCAAGTATCACCTCCTCCTCCGGACTGATAAGATCAACCCTGCCAATCTCCTGAAGATACTTATCGAGGGATGGGGTATCGCGGTTTGTGACCTGCTTTGTAATTTTAAGCTGACGCATGACCGGATTAGGATAGTTAGTTACCAAACAGAAGGCTCAGCCACAATTTTAATAAAAAAATTAACTTAAATTAACAATATGACATTTTTTTTTTGCAGAATCGTGGTTTTGACTTATCTTTATAAGATGGTATATGCCAGTGTGAGGGGATCCTGATAACATTTAGTTATTTTTTTCTGGAATCTTTTTTTTCATAATTGATATAAATTGTTATTTATTTTGCTAATATTGTGCCAGTTTTCTCGCCGGCTCAGATTCATTCACTAGTCTGGTTATCCGATAACAAACGTTAAAATCTCTTTATCTACATTCTTTATTATCATGCATGACATTCTTGAGTTAAGCAACAAGCTTCTGCCCGAGTTGCGGGAGATAGCCAAAGGACTTAAAATCAAAAGGACCGAGTCTTTAAAAAAACAAGATCTGATATATAAAATTCTTGATCAACAGGCCATTGAAGCCACTGAAAAAAAGAAAGCAAATATTCAGGAAAACAAACCTTCAAACCATTCTGCTGAACAGGCAGGTCAGCAGAGGGACAAGCAGGGTCAAAGGAGAGGAAGAAGGCCGAGGATGGTCAAACCTGTCGCAAGCCGTCAGGTTGAATCTGTCATTACTGTATCGCCCGATGACCTCAAAAAGCCGGAAGAACCTGTAGCAGAACAGAGGGAAAACGAAGCCCGGCCTGAAAAAACTGAAGAAAAACCTGATCTTTTCAGAAATACCGAGGGGCCGAAAGAGGCACCACGGCCGCCGAAGTGGCAGCCCCGTGACCAGAATTTCCGCGACAGGAAAGACAGGGGACCATCTTTCAATGAAAGAAGATTCCCTCCTAAGGAGGAGAAAAAGCCGCAGGTATTAATTGAGAACACCCTTCCCCTGGGTGATGGAGAACCTCTTTATGAAGAGCCGAAACCGGTGTCGGACATTATTCCGGGCGGTGAAATTATTGTTGAGCCGGTTATCAGGGAACAGTTGCCTGAGGTCCAGCCGGTCAAAGAGGAAAGAAGGGAGAAACCTTATGAATTCGAAGGTATCATATATAATACAGGTGTCCTTGAAATCATGCCCGATGGTTATGGCTTCCTCAGATCTCCCGATTACAATTATCTTAATTCACCCGACGATATATATGTATCGCAGTCGCAGATAAAGCTGTTTGGACTGAAGACCGGTGATACAATAAAGGGGTCAATACGACCTCCAAAGGAGGGGGAGAAATACTTCCCGCTTATAAAAGTTGATGAGATCAACGGAAGAAGCCCCGACTTTATTCGCGACAGGGTCCCCTTTGATTTTCTTACTCCGCTCTTTCCCAACGAGAAATTTACGTTGTGCACCCCGGGAGAAGGCTCTCTTTCAGTAAGGGTGATCGACATGTTCTGTCCGATAGGTAAAGGACAGAGGGGACTGATAGTTGCCCAGCCAAAGACAGGTAAGACAATACTCCTTCAGGAAATAGCAAATGCAATTGCCAAGCATCATCCCGAGGTCTATCTTATGATACTGCTTATTGACGAAAGGCCTGAAGAGGTTACCGATATGGCCCGTAACGTCAAGGCTGAAGTAATTGCCTCTACCTTTGATGAGCCGGCTGAAAGGCATTGCCGGATAGCAAACATAGTTCTTGAAAAAGCCAAAAGACTTGTTGAATGCGGCCATGATGTAGTAATTCTTCTTGACTCAATCACCAGGCTTGCCAGAGCGTTCAACACCACTGCCCCGGCTTCAGGAAAAGTATTGTCGGGAGGCGTTGATTCCAATGCACTGCACAAGCCAAAGCGTTTCTTCGGCGCAGCCAGAAACATTGAAAACGGAGGATCCCTCACTATCATAGCGACTGCGCTTACCGAGACGGGATCAAAGATGGATGATGTGATCTTTGAAGAATTCAAGGGAACCGGCAACATGGAGCTTCAGCTCGACCGCAAGCTTTCGAACAGAAGAATATTTCCCTCAATTGATATCCCCGCTTCAAGCACCCGCCGTGAGGATCTCCTGCTGAACAAGAACATCCTTCAGAAAATATGGGTATTAAGGAACTACCTTACAGACATGAACGGAGTTGAAGCTATGGAATTCCTGCGCGACAGGCTTATGCAGTCCAAGTCGAACGAAGAGTTCCTTATTTCAATGAATGGCGGTTAGCGGACAGATAATTTTTGTACCTTTGCACTTTCTTTGAAAATTATCTTTAATCAATCATATTATTCTTTTTAACATGGCAAAGAAAAAATTCATAACCTGCGATGGCAATCAGGCTGCATCGCATGTTGCATATATGTTTAGCGAAGTTGCTTGCATATATCCTATCACACCTTCATCGACAATGGCTGAGTATATTGACGAATGGGCTGCCAACGGATTGAAGAACATATTCGGTGAGACGGTCAGGGTTGTCGAGATGCAGTCGGAAGGCGGTGCAGCAGGTGCGTTGCACGGTGCCCTGCAGACCGGAACACTTGCCTCGACATACACGGCCTCACAGGGTCTTCTCCTGATGATCCCGAACATGTACAAGATCGCGGCGGAACTCCTTCCGGGAGTATTGCACGTTAGCGCCAGGTCAATAGCAGCACATGCTCTATCCATTTTCGGTGATCACAGCGACATTTACGCCACCCGGCAAACGGGATTTGCATTTCTCGCCAGCGGCAGTGTGCAGGAAATTATGGACCTTGCAGGTGTGGCACATCTTACTGCAATCAAGTCGAAAATTCCCTTCGTTCATTTCTTTGACGGCTTCCGTTCATCGCACGAAATCCAGAAAGTTGAGGCCACAGACATTGAAGACATGAAGAAACTTATCGACTGGGATGCGATTTCACAGTTCAGAAACAATGCACTCAACCCTGAACATCCCGTAATGAGGGGAACAGCCCAGAATCCCGATATCTTCTTCCAGGCCAAGGAAT
>JAFGXK010000172.1 GCA_016936695.1 Bacteroidales bacterium
AAGAAGACGGGTTCATCAGGCACATCATTTCCCAATTCGCGGGCATGAGCCACGTAATTTCTTCCGATACAGATGATCTTCATACTATCGTGATTAATTAATTGGGGTGAGTTATTTCATTCGCAGTTTGATCTGCGTCAGCACCCTTTTGGTGTAGAGGGGGAAATCGCCGTTGAGCATCCAGGAATAATATCCGGGTTGTTCCCGCAGGACTTTCTCAACCGGCATTCCTTTGTTCTTTCCGAAGTTAAAAATTTCCACCCCATTCTCGTCCAGCACTATTCTTCCGACATAATCAACATTGCGGTCGTAGGCGGAGAATTCACTCAGTTTTTCCACTTCATTGACAATGGGGATTGATTTCCTTCCCATATTGTCTTCAAACTCGGTCTCCCTGTACAGGTCGAGCTGTGCCTGGAGAACCTCGTAAGTAGCGCGGGTGTCGGCAATGGCACTGTGTGCATCGACTAATTCCCTGTTGCAATAGAGTTTATAGGCAGCTGTCAGAGTGCGCTTTTCCATTTTGTGAAAAATCGCCTGAACATCAATGAATTTCCGTTTTTTGAAGTCGATATCGACATCAGCGCGGAGGAATTCCTCGGCGAGTAACGGTATATCGAACCGGTTGGAGTTAAAACCTGCCAGATCGCAACCCTCCATGAATTTAGCAAGGGTACGGGCTACCTCTCTGAATACCGGAGCATCCTTAACATCTTCGTCCGAAATTCCATGGATCTGGGTGGATCGTTCGGGGATGGGCATTTCCGGATTTATACGCAGAACCTTCTCCTCTTCGCTGCCATCGAGATGAATCTTGAGCAGGGCAATTTCCACGATCCTGTCACTGGCGATGTTGATGCCTGTTGTTTCGAGGTCAAGAAATATAATCGGATTCTTAAGGTTTAATTTCATTATACGTTGATCATCATCGGCATGAGAAGCATGAGAACGTTTTCGTCATCATCCTCTTTCTCTTCGGGAAGCAAAAGTCCGGCCCTGGAAGGATCACTCATTTCGAGCTTCACCTCAGCAGAAGGCAGATTTGACAGGATCTCCTGCAGGAAGGTAGATTTAAATCCGATTTCAATATCATCACCCTCATATTCGCAATTAAGCCTTTCAACCGCTGAAATCGAGAAATCGATATCCTGGGCGGAGATGACCAGCTGGTTTCCTCCGATGGTAAGTTTCACCAGGTTGCTGGCCTGGTTAGCGAATACCGAGACACGCTTCACTGTGTTATAGAATGCCAGTCTGTCAATCACCATTGAATTGGGATTGTTAACCGGAATTACAGAATTATAGCTCGGATAATTACCTTCAACAAGGCGGCAGATCAATTGATAATTGGTCATTGTAAAAAATGCATTCTTATCATTGAACTGCATTTTCACATCATTTTCCTCCCGGCTTAACAGGTTCTTCAGCAAAGCCGCAGGCTTCTTGGGCAGGATAAAAGAAGCAGGAGTTTCAGATTTGGCGTCGGTTCTCCGGTAGCGCACCAGTTTGTGTGCATCTGAAGCCACGAAGCTCATAAAGTCAGGCGTCAGCTCGATATAGATACCGTTCATCACCGGCCTCAGCTCGTCATCGGCGGTGGCAAAGAGTGTTTTTTCAATGCCTTTCAACAAAGTCTTGCGGCCCACCTGCAGCGTAGCCACATTATCTTCGTTCACCACCGGAGTTTCCGGATAGTCTTCTCCGTCATATCCAATAATGCTGTACTTCCCGTTTTCCGAAAAAATCTGAATTCCAAAAGTGGTTAAGTCTACCTGGAAAGTCAGGGGTTGCTCAGGAAATTCCTTCAGCGTGTCAATTAAAAGCTTAGCCGGAATGGCAATCAACCCTTCTCCTTCGATGTTATCAAGCTCGAGGGAGGTGATCAGGGTAGATTCAGCATCAGACGCGGTGATGGTTAATCCCGTTTCAGACATTTTAAACAGGAAATTGTCGAGAATGGGCATAGTGCTTTTATTACTGATCACTTTGCTGATGGCAGTGAGATGGCTCAGTAATTCGGTGCTGGATACAACAAATTTCATCGTTATAATTATTTTAAGTTTTCTTTGTCAAGAGTCCGGGATCAGCTGACAGGCCATGAAATTCAGGGATATACCCATTACACGTTCCATTAATTCCGGTTCACGAATATACAAACTTTCACTATTGTGCGGGTGAAAGATTTTGCGTTTTTTTCAAGATTTATCCACCGGTTATTTTCTTTTACGAACGAAGTTGAATATCGCTGCAAAAAGTAAGACAAACAGCAAAGGAAGCAGCGTGTTGATCCATACCCAAAATTGCCGCTCCTCTCCCAGCTTCACCTTGTCAAGAAGGCGAAGCTTAACGGCCGTATTTCTAAGTTGGAGGATGCCTTGGTCATCGGCCAGGTATTGGATGGCATGTAGAAAGAACTCCTTATTGCCGAATGTTTGACGTGAAACCCTGTCCCACCCTAAGGGAAGCGTCTCTGCCTGTCCGCCGGCTTTATATCGTACTTTATTGGAAATCAGACTTCCGTCTGAAAAAATCATCATTTTCGTCTCCACACTCTTCTCCACCAGGTCAACAGTTGAAATCCCCAGGTGGTCGAGCATACGGTTTTTAAATACCGATTCAAATTGCCCCTCAAGGAGAACGCCTGCCGGAACCATCGGACGGTTGAACAACTCTCTGGCAGGGGGTTTGTTGATGGCATCGAGGCTCACGCTGGCCGGAGTTCTGACGACCCGGCCATAGGGTGAAGTGCTGAGCAGCACAGTTGTTTTCACCTGGTCAGGAGCTGCCACAGTGTCGATGGAAGATACAAACTCTCCCATTAAAAGATTGAGGTTTCGGCTTACAGGGTGGTTGTCGGCAGGCGAAAGCAAGGGTGAGTAATACCACGGCTGTGGGGTGAACTCCGGACGGTCAGCCGTTCCGGAGGTATTCACCAGGATTTGCGCGCACAAAACATCCTGTACCAGGTCAGCATTCAGCCTGACACCATACCGGAATAACTGGTCGTTCAGGTTGACATCACGGGGAAACGCCAGCGTCATAAAGCCATTTGAGAGGCTGTCGAGGCTCACCTCAACAGGATCTACCAGCCACAACACCCTGCTGCCCTTCATGACAAGCTGGTCAACGACAAACTTATCTGACTCACTGAAGGGTGTGACCGGGTCAGCGATGACCA
>JAFGXK010000173.1 GCA_016936695.1 Bacteroidales bacterium
GAGAACCTGTTCCGGATGCGGAAGGATAATAACCAGGTAAAATGATCAATCATATAAATGACAAAGATAATGAAGAATCAATTTAAGCGGCGCGATTTTGTTAAAACAGTATCAGCCGGTGTTGCTGGTATTGGCATGATGAATCTTAACTTCGCCATAAGTTTTCAGAATCAGAATAAGGTGCAGGCCGGACGCAGGATTGGGATAATAGGTCTCGACACCTCGCATGCCACTGCTTTCACAAAGGCGCTTAATGATCCGTCGGCAGGACCTGAATTTGGAGGCTATAAAATTACTGCCGCTTATCCCAGAGGAAGCAGCGAAATTAAATCGAGCTACGAGAGGATCCCTGGTTATACGGAAGAAGTAAAGAAGTCGGGAGTTGAAATTGCCGGCTCAATAGAAGAACTTCTTACCAAATGTGATGTGGTTCTTCTCGAAACAAACGACGGCAGGCTTCACCTCGAACAAGCCTTGCAGGTAATGAAAGCCGGGAAACTTATGTTCATTGACAAGCCAATTGCTGCTTCACTTACGGATGCTATTGCCATCTTCAATGCTGCCACACATTACAATCTGCCTGTATTCTCCTCCTCATCCCTCAGATACGGCACTGGAACTGCCGAAATAAAAGGCGGTTCAATAGGAAGAGTGCTTGGAGCAGATACCTACAGCCCTGCAACACTGGAACGGACTCATCCGGACCTCTTCTGGTATGGGATCCATGGTGTTGAGACTCTCTATACAGTAATGGGCACAGGATGCAAAAGTGTTTCTGGTATCTTTACCGATGATGCCGACTTCGTGACAGGCTTATGGAAGGATAACCGTATCGGAACTTTCAGGGGAATAAGAAAAGGCAAAACCGAATACGGAGGAACTGCTTTTGGTGAAAAAGGGATTGCCCAGGTTGGAAGATATAATGGATATAATCCCCTTCTGGAAGAGGTTATTAAATTCTTCCAGACAGGAGCGGCCCCTGTTAGCCCTTCAGAAACAATAGAAATATTCGCATTTATGACTGCAGCATACGAAAGTAAAAAGCTGAATGGCGAACCTGTTCTTATTGACAGCGTTATTAAAGAGGCGGAACATGAAGCTGCTGTATTGATGAACACTTTTAAGAACATTTAACAAAAATGTAAATACATATTCTTCTATCTTTATGGATATTAAACCTGAAACCTGAAACCTGAACCACGACCTCAACCTCAACCTCAACCTCAATCTTAACCTTAACCTTCCCAATCATGGCACAAAAAGTAACCAGACTCGATTTTCTGAAAACGGCCGGATTAGCTGCCACGGGTGCTGTTTTCGGAGCCAGAGCCGCTGCATCACAGGGTACTTCAACAGGTACGCTTATCTCACCTCCAAAAGCCTCGAAAAAAGTTAACATGGCTCTCATCGGAATAGCTTATCAGGGCGGATCCGATGCCAGACAATTTATAAATTCAGGACTTGCAAACATAGTGGCGGTCTGTGATGTGGACCTCGATTCGAAGGGCGCACAGGAAACAATTAAACTTGTCCCTAAAGCCAAACAATTCAGGGATTTCCGGGTTATGTTCGACAAAATGGCCGGAGATATTGATGCTGTTCAGGTTGCAATACCCGACTTTGCTCATTTCCCGGTTTGCATGGCAGCAATGCAGCTCGGAAAAAGCGTGTTTGTAGAAAAACCAATGACCCGTACTTTTCTTGAAGCTGAGATAATGGCCCGGATGGCTGAGAAAAGCCCAAAAATAGTTACACAGGTCGGAAATCAGGGTCATTCAGGTGAAAACTATTTCCAGTTCAAAGCCTGGAAAGAAGCCGGAATTATAAAAGATGTGACCTCAGTCACTGCCTTTATGAACGGAAGCCGCAGATGGCATCCCTACGATCCCAATATCACCAGATTCCCTGAAGCTCAGCCGCTGCCTGCCGGTATGACCGATAAGGACTGGGATACATGGCTTACCACAGCAGCATACCATGATTTCAACGAAAAATATCACCCCGGCAACTGGAGAGGCTGGTATGACTTTGGTCTTGGAGCCCTGGGTGACTGGGGTGCCCATATCCTTGACACAATTCACGAATTCCTCGATCTTGGCCTTCCTTATGAAATTGAACCGGTTCATGTAAAGAATCCGAATGACTTTTTCTTCCCTCTTGAGTCAACAATAAAATTCCGTTTCCCGAGTCGCGGCGATATGCCACCGGTTGATATTACATGGTACGACGGGGTGGAGAACCTTCCCCCTCTTCCGGAAGGCTTCGATACGGTTACTGCCACTATTGATGCCACCATACCTCCTCCCGGAGGAGTACCACAGCAGGCACCTGCCAGGGCACCAAGACGTCCGACAGCAGGTAAGGTTATTTACAGCAAGGAACTGACCTTCAAGGGCGGAACCCACTCGGCACCTCTGTTTATCATTCCTGTAGAAAAAGCTAAGGAAATGGAATCCAGACTGCCGGAATATCCCGAGAGCCCGTCGGATCATTATGTCAACTTCCTGAAAGCCTGCC
>JAFGXK010000018.1 GCA_016936695.1 Bacteroidales bacterium
CTTTGTCAAAATCATCCTCAAACAAATACAGACCCTGCAGTACATCCGCCTGCTTAATGAAACACGAGCGAAGGATCCTGTCCCAAGACCACTTTTGATTGATTGGCCTGTCCTGCGGTCTTAACTCAGTTACCATCATCAATTCCTTGTCAAGGAAACCATCCTGTTGCAGAAAGATTTTCCGTTTTTCGTCCACTGGAAAATACATCTTCATGCTGATTTCCTTCCACTTCGCTGGTTCGTCGCTCTCGTTAAAATTAGTCTTGCCAACAATTTCGGCATATCTCTTTGGATCTGTTTTCTTCACATAATTGATAGCCTCTAAAGTATATTTTAAGGTCCAAACTCCGAGATAGTTTGTATACCAGTTATTATTGACGTTGTTTTCGTATTCATTGGGACCTGTGACACCCAGGATGACATACATGTTCTTTTCCTGCGACCAGCTGCAGCGCTGCGCCCAGAACCGGGAAATGGCAACAAGCACCTCCAGTCCGTAATCAGCAAGGTAATCCTGATCGCCTGTGTGTCTTATATAGTTGTAAATGGCGTATGCAATGGCTCCGTTACGGTGAATTTCCTCGAAGGTGATTTCCCATTCATTATGACACTCTTCTCCGTTCATGGTGACCATGGGGTAGAGTGCTGCCCCGTCTGAAAATCCAAGTTTGCCGGCATTCTCAATAGCCTTTACGAGGTGTTTATACCTGTACAGTAGCAGATTGCGTGCAACATGGGTGTCGGCTGTGCTTAGATAGAAGGGAAGGACGAAAGCTTCAGTGTCCCAGTAGGTGCTCCCACCGTATTTCTCTCCGGTGAATCCCTTGGGACCTATGTTCAGCCGGGGATCCTCTCCGGTATAAGTCTGATTGAGGTGGAATATATTGAATCTTATTCCCTGCTGGGCGGCAATGTCGCCCCTTATAATTATGTCGCCATATTCCCATTTTTTCTCCCAGGCTTTGCGGTGAGCCTCAAGCATGGTGTCAAAGCCTTTTTCCGCAGCTCTGCCGGCTGAAGCCATTGCTCTTTCAGCAAGACCTTCAACGGGATGGTTGAATGATGACAGGACTGCCACGTATTTTGTAACCGTAAAGATGTCCCCGTCAGTATAATCAGAGGTTAAAGAACAGTGAACCTGTTTGTCTGTTGTGGTGATTTGTCTTTCGCCTGTGGCGGGTTTGCCATTCAGGGTAAAGTCATTCTCCATAGCGGTTGCCACCACAAAGGCTGTCTTGCGGGTTTGTGCAACAACCACCGCTCTCCAGCCATCAATGGCCGAGAAATGATTCTCCCAGAACTTCTCATCGTAATTGGCATCCTCATTGCATACATCTGCGTTGAGCCAGGGAATCAATTCCACTTTGCCGCTGCCGCCTGTTATACTGACCGAATATTTAATAGCGGCCCTCTCGGGTTCATCCATCGAGAGGAATCGTCTTGCCGTTACTTCAACCTGCCTTCCCGAAGGCATCACGGTGGTGAAAGTCCGCGTCAGCAAACCCGCCTTCATATCCAGTTCCCTGCGAAAGCTCTTCAGGGTGCATTGGGCCAGGTCGAGCTCTTCACCGTCAATTCGTACAATAATGCCAGTCCATGAAGATGCGTTGGGTACCTTGGCGAAATATTCCGGATAGCCTATTTTCCACCATCCCACCACAGTCTTGTCGGGGTAGTAGATACCCGCCACATAGCTTCCCTGAAGGGTGTCGCCTGAATAAGTCTCTTCAAAATTAGCCCTCTGTCCCATCATGCCGTTACCCAGGGCAAAGATGCTCTCCGAGTCACGGCTTCTCCCGGGATCAAATTTGGTCTCGATGATAAGCCACTCATCGGACTGGAAACGTGTATCAGTCATTTCGAACTATAGGTTTCTCAATTGTTTAACAGTAATAAAACTCAGGTCGGGAACGACCATATCGGCCCTGACCAGAAGTTCCGGGTTCCCGACTCCCACACATTTCATTCCTCCGGCCAATGCCGCTTCTATCCCTGCCTGTGCGTCCTCAAATACCACGCACGACGAAGGAGGCAGTTTCATTTCCTCCGCGCCCTTAAGGAACACCTCCGGGTCGGGCTTGGCCCTTGTGATCTTGTTTCCGTCGATAATCACATCGAACATGCTCCGGAGCCCTATGCCTTGAAGTATTGTTCCTGCGTTTTTGCTGGCTGAACCGATAGCTGTAAGTATCCCTTCGCTTCCGAGAGCTTTCAGCAGGTCCAGGCTGCCGGGAAGTATCTCGTCCGGTGTCATTCCGGTGATGAGCCCTACATACCAGCCGTTTTTAAGGGCTGCAAGCGCCTCCTTCTCCTTTTCGCCCACACTGATGCCCCCCTTGCGGAGGAGGATTTCAAGCGACTCCATACGGCTCACTCCCTTCAGCGCCTCATTGTCCTCTTCGGTGAATTCAAAGCCCAGTTCAGCGGCAAGCCGTTGCCAGGCCATGAAGTGATACTTTGCCGTATCAACTATGACACCATCGAGGTCAAAGATGCATCCCTTCAGATCCATAATCACCTCCTGTCGTCAAGGTCCTTAACGAACTTCACGCACAGTGCGGCAATAATCATGGAGATACCGCCCGACACCAGGGCCAGCATCGTATTGCCCGAGAAAAGGTGCTTAACCATGCTTCCGAGGATGCTTGCTGCAAGTATCTGCGGAATCACGATGAAGAAGTTGAAGATGCCCATGTAGATTCCCATCTTGTTATGGGGCAGTGAGCCTGTCAGTATTGCGTAGGGCATCGACAGAATGCTTGCCCAAGCCAGTCCGATTCCCAACATTGGTATGATAAGCAATCCCGGGGTATTTATGAAACTGATGGATATCAGACTCAGACCGCCTGCAAGCAGGCATACTGAGTGAGTTATCTTACGCGAAGTGGCTCTGGCAAGCACCGGCAGCAGGAAAGCCACTATAGCGGCAAAACCGTTATAGACGCCGAAGAGAACCCCTACCCAGTTAGCTCCCTCGTTATAGGCAAGCGATGCAGTGTCTGACGTTCCGTATATTTTTGAAGTCACTGCGGAAGTTGTGTATATCCAGAGAGAGAAGAGAGCAAACCATGTAAAGAACTGAACCACTGCAAGCTGTCCCATAGTGGATGGCATGTGCCTCAGGTCGGTAAGTATACTGTTAAGGCCGTTTCCTCCTTTACCGTTCGACCTTAGAATCCCTGCAATTAACTGCAGCAGTCCGAAGACTGAAATACCGCCGGTGACTACATAAAGCTCCTTCTCGAGCTTCACTCTTGAGAGGATGAATGTAAGCACAAGACCCACAGCCAGCCAGATGATCCCGGGACGATAGAAGTTGACCTCCCTGCCTGCATTCTCATGAACGCCGGCAGCATTTTTCTCATCTGCAGGCTCACCGCGGGCAATCCTTTCTCCTTTTTCAAACTCTTCCAGCTCTGCGGGAGTATACTCCTTTGTCCGGATAATCGTCCACAGAACAGCAAGCAGAAGGACCACAGCACCGATATAAAATGAAAGCTTCACATTAAATGGAAGCAACTGGCCCTCGGCAGGTACTTCAGGCACATTGAACCAGTTGGCGAGAATCCATGGCAGGAAACTGCCGATAACGGCTCCCGCACCGATGAAGAAACTCTGCATGGCAAACCCGGAAGTTCGTTGTTCCGATGAAAGCATGTCGCCCACAAAGGCCCGGAATGGTTCCATCGATATGTTTATCGAGGCATCCATTATCCAGAGCATCACCGTGGCAAAGATCCATGTCGGCGAGTTGGTTATGATTGCCAGGGCAAGTGATGCCATGATTGCTCCTACGAGGAAGTAAGGACGGCGACGCCCGAGACGGTTCCAGGTACGATCGCTCATGTGACCGACTATCGGCTGAACGAGAAGACCTGTAACCGGTGCTGCGATCCACAGTATCGGTATGTTGTCGATCTCTGCACCGAGGGTCTGAAAGATACGGCTCACATTGCCGTTCTGAAGGGCAAACCCAAACTGGATGCCCAGAAAGCCAAAACTCATGTTCCATATCTGCCATCGGGAGAGCCTCGGCTTGCGTCTGTAGATCACATTCATGGTATGGTTGATGTTAGTTTTCAGTTCCTACTCAAAATTAGTTGAAAATACGGTTCCACAAAACCTGAGAGAGGCTTCTAAATGCCCATTTTTCAGGTGTTTGCGTTGTTCCGTATATTTCAAACGTTTTCGGCCTGATGATAATTTTTAGCCTTGCTCATTATTTAGACAGATTATAAATAATTAATTTAGCCTTTGCCTCTTGCCTTCTGCCTTGCACCTTCTTATATTTGATACTGTAATGCTCATAAAAGAAACAGCTATGGCAGAATTCATTTATGAAAAGCCTTTCCAGCACGGGAAAGATGTTACAAATTACCGCAGGATTAGTTCTGATCATGTCAGAACCACGGAATGCTGCGGGAGAACTATCCTGCAGGTTGAGCCTGAGGCGTTGAGGATGCTTGCCCGGCAGGCTTTCATCGACGTCAACTTTTATCTTCGCACCTCGCATCTTGTGAAGCTGGCAAGGATACTGAGCGATCCTGAGGCCACCGACAACGATCGCTTTGTTGCATGGGTGATGCTTCGCAACTCGGCTATCTCGGCAGAGGGGAAGCTGCCATGGTGCCAGGACACCGGAACGGCCATTGTGATGGCGTGGAAGGGTGAAAATGTATTTACCGGAACGAATGACGGCCTTCATCTCAGTAAGGGAATATGGGATTCCTATAGTGAAAAGAACCTCCGGTATTCGCAGATAGTTCCTTCGTCGATGTTTGAGGAGAAGAACACAGGCAGCAACCTGCCTGCACAGATCGATATTAATGCTAGTGAGGGAGGTGAATATGATTTTCTGTTCGTTGCCAAAGGCGGAGGTTCAGCCAACAAAAGCTTCCTGTACCAGCAGTCGAAGTCGCTTCTCAACGAAGCGTCGCTGAAGAAATTCGTAAGAGAGAAGATCGAGGAACTCGGCACCTCTGCCTGTCCGCCCTATCACCTGGCTCTTGTAATCGGCGGCACCTCGGCGGAGATGACTCTCAAGACAGTGAAGCTTGCTTCCACCGGGTATCTTGATGATCTGCCGTTTACCGGCAGTGGAGCAGGCAGGGCTTTCCGTGACCGGGAGTGGGAGGAGAGGATTGAGAAGATATGCCGGGATTATGGAGTTGGTGCCCAGTTCGGAGGGAAATACTTTGTACATGATGTCAGGGTTATAAGGCTGCCGCGTCATGCTGCTTCCTGTCCGGTGGGAATGGGTGTCAGCTGCAGTGCTGATCGCAACATAAGGGGGAAGATCAGCTCTGAAGGAATTTTCCTCGAGCAGCTTGAGACCGATCCCGGCAGATTCATGCCCGAAAAGGCTCCGGAACTCGAAAAACCCGTTGAGATCGATCTTGACAGGCCGATGAAGGAGATACTCGGCGAGCTGACCAGATACCCTGTAAAGACAAGGCTCAATCTGAAGGGAACACTGATTGTTGCCCGTGATATAGCGCATGCAAGGATCAAAAAGATGCTGGATGAAGGTAAACCCATTCCTGAATATTTCCTTAACCACCCGATCTATTATGCAGGTCCGGCCAAGACGCCTGAAGGCATGCCCTCTGGAAGCTTTGGCCCGACAACTGCGGGAAGGATGGATAATTATGTTCCGCTTTTCCAGAGTCTGGGCGGATCGCTCATAATGGTTGCAAAGGGGAACCGCAGCAGGGAGGTTATCGATTCGTGCAGGAAGCATGGCGGGTTCTATCTTGGATCGATAGGAGGTCCGGCAGCCATTCTTGCCGCTGAAAACATAAAATCGGTGGAGCTTGTCGATTTCGAAGATCTTGGCATGGAAGCGGTGAGGAAGATCAGGGTGGAGAACATGGCCACGTTCATTCTTACAGACGATAAGGGGAACGATTTCTTTGATGAATATAACAGGTGATCACCTGACCACTTCAATATCAAAAATCTCCTGCCGGTCCATGCTGAGCCAGTATTTGATCGAGTTTTTGCGGACCAGTTCCCAGTAGGTGTTGCTGTCGAGACCGTAAACGAAGTTGAACTCCTTAAGTTCGGATATGATTTTCTCAGACTGCTCAGGTTTAAGAGTGAGCCTTACCGTACGGTTGAGGTAGGTGAATTCGGCTGACGGCCTTGCGGGCTGATCGTTCACAACCGTCAGCAGGCCGTGGCCAGGTGTGGCGCCGGTGCTCACCTGGATTCCGTCGTTGAAGCAGCTTATCGGCGGGGTGGAGCCTGCCAGCGATCTTACAGTGAATTCATCGACGCCGGTGGCAAAATACTCCCTTGCCCTGATACCCATTTTGACTCCGATAACGGTGAATACTCCAAGATGACGGTGAAGCTCGTTTGAAATAACGCAAGAACTGAACTCATCAATGCCGTATTTTTCGATGATGGCGGTGACTGATCCACTGAGGTC
>JAFGXK010000174.1 GCA_016936695.1 Bacteroidales bacterium
TCATGGCTGTTCCGAAAAATTCAGCAAAAAATTGGTTCATGGATTGATTGTTTATGGTTACTTGTTACTGGTTACTGGTTGCTGGTTGCTGGCTTTGCCCGCCTCACTCCTCCGCCCATGCCTCAGCTGCCTTAATCGCACGCTTCCAGCCTCTGATCAGCGTTTCGGTTCTGTCTTGAGGCATCACCGGCACAAATGTCCTTTCGATCTGCCACTGCTTCGAAAGTTCATCCATGTTCTTCCAGTATCCGGTTGCCAGTCCTGCCAGATATGCAGCGCCTACCGCTGTGGTCTCGGTTATCTCAGGCCTGATGACACTCGCCTGGAGAAGATCAGCCTGAAACTGCATCAGACTGTTGTTTACAGTTGCTCCTCCATCAACCCTCAGTTCCCTAATATCAATACCCGAATCCTTTTCCATGGCCTGCAGGACCTCCAGGGTCTGGAAAGCAATGCTGTCGAGGGCAGCACGGGCTATATGAGCGGTGGTGGAGCCCCGGGTGATCCCGACGATTGTGCCGCGGGCATGCTGATTCCAGTAGGGAGCTCCCAGACCAGCAAAAGCCGGAACAAAATATACTCCGTCACTGTCGCTTACCCTGGCGGCCAGCGCCTCAACATCAGCCGACTTTGCAATGACACCAAGACTGTCGCGAAGCCACTGCACAACAGCTCCGGCAATAAAGATGGATCCTTCAAATGCATATCTGGTCTCATTGCCTATCTTCCAGGCAACTGTTGTCAGTAACCGGCTTTTCGACGCAATAGGCTTGTTCCCTATGTTCATCATCATGAAACATCCTGTGCCGTAGGTGTTCTTTACCATACCCGGTTCAATGCACATCTGGCCGAAAAGGGCTGCCTGCTGATCACCGGCTATTCCAGCCACAGGGATCTCGGATGAGAACTGGCCCTCGGTGCTTCCGTAAATTTCACTTGACGATTTAACAACCGGCAGCATGCTTTCGGGGATGTCAAAAATACCGAGCAATTCCTTGTCCCATTCCAGCGTGTGAATATTGAACACCATGGACCTTGATGCATTCGAGACATCAGTGATATGCAACTTTCCGCGTGTAAGGTTCCACACCAGCCACGAATCGACCGTACCGAATGCAAGTTCACCCCTGGCTGCAAGTTCCCTTGCACCACTTACATTATCAAGTATCCACTTAATCTTCGTCGCTGAGAAATAGGCATCAACTATCAGTCCTGTTCTCTCAAGTATCAGACTGTCGGCGCCTTCGGACTTCAACTGGTCACAGTAATCCGCCGTCCTTCGATCCTGCCACACTATGGCGTTGTAAACGGGTTTGCCGGTAAGTCTGTTCCATACCAATGTCGTTTCCCTCTGGTTGGTGATGCCAATGCCGGCAACATCTGAGCTTTTCAGTCCGGCTAAGGCAAGTACCTCAGTGGCCACGCCTGCCTGGGTCGACCATATCTCTTCCGGATCATGCTCCACCCATCCGGGTTTCGGATAAATCTGGGTGAATTCCTTCTGTGCTGAGGCAACAGGCCTTCCCGAATGATTGAAGACTATAGCACGGGAACTCGTTGTTCCCTGGTCAAGGGCAAGAATATACTTGTTCATTTATAAAGGTGTTATGTTTTATATATAAATTTTTATCAGGTCGTTATATTTTGATACCTCATTTTCCTGCCACGAAAGGCTGAAACCTAACTCACTTGCCATTATTCCGGCCACAACAGGACCTGCCTCAGCGCTTGCCCTTGCATCCAGAAACAGCGCCCTTGTCCTGCGTGCCAGCATGTCCTCAAGCGTTTCGGGCATTTCATTCCTGGCAATCCATGCAATTTCAGCCTTGCAATATGGAAGCCGCGGATGTACAGGTTCACCCATTCCGGGTTCATCCTCAATAAGCTTCCTGATTTCTGAAGCATGATCTCCATAGACGCTCAGACGATCCGAATCTGAAACTGCACTGTCGGAACAAAAACGGAAGTTCCTGGTCCTGCATTCCCGGCTTTCAATAATCCCGGCTTTTATTGCCCTGTCAATAGTCTCCTCCGCCATCCTTCTGTATGAAGTCCATTTTCCTCCTATAATTGAAAGAAGTCCGGAATCTGAAAGGGATATCTTATGCCTTCTCGATACCTCCTTTGTTGCCTCCGGCTTGTCGGGATTGGCCGCCAGAGGCCTGAGCCCTGCAAAGATGCAGAGAACATCCTCCCTCAACGGGGCCTTTGTAAGATACCTCCCGGCAGTCCTGAGAATGAAGTCAATCTCCTCATCGAGCGCCTCTGGCTCAAGTGATATTTCATTAAGCGGGGTGTCGGTGGTTCCGACTACCACTTTCCCGTACCAGGGTATGGCAAAAAGAACACGGCCATCGTCAGTTTTAGGGATCATGATTGCCGACCGGCTGTTAAGAAACCTATTATCGAGCACTATATGAACACCCTGGCTCGGCTTAATTGTTGCTATTGCCAACGGATTGTCCATCCTGTGAATCTGATCGGCAAAAACACCCGTGGCATTTATAACCAGCTTCGACTTGACGGAATATGTTTTACCTGTTTCAACATTCTTAACCTCAACCCCCGTAATATGGCCTTTCTCATCCTTTAATAACTTTTCAACCCTGAAATAGTTGAGAACTGTTCCTCCGTTTTCGACACATGCCCCGGCAATTGTGATCGCCAGGCGGGAATCGTCAAACTGGCCGTCATGATAGACTATGCCTCCCTTCAATCCTGCCGCCCTGAGAAGTGGAATTCTTTCAAGAGCCTTCGAACGGTTAATGAAATAGGATTTCCCCATGCTGAGCCTCCCGGCAAGGAGATCGTAAAACTTGAGCCCCACAGTGTACAGGAAAACATCCCAGTAATTATAAACCGGAATGACAAATTCCTGGTTTGCAGTAATATGAGGTGCGTTCCTGAGTATAAGCCCCCGCTCGTAAAGAGCTTCTTTAACAAGCAGTATATCGCCCTGAGCCATATACCTTACCCCTCCGTGGACCAGCTTGGTACTTCTCGATGAAGTCCCCTTTGTGAAATCCGACTGCTCGAACAGGATGGTCCTGTAACCGCGCGTAACAGCATCAAGTGCAATCCCAAGTCCGGTTGCCCCGCCGCCGATTACAATGATATCCCATCCCTGAGGCTGAGTATCATCAAGCTGTTTTACTAATGTTACCCTGTTCATGATATGTACCGTTACTGTAAACCGGTATTAATGTTAGTAATAATAATTAAGAGCATGAAGATAATTACAGAAAAGATACAAACGGCATCAGTTGTAGAACTTCAGGCAGGCGGGCATCTTTACCTGTGCGGAATCGACTGCCTGGTGAGGCAGCCCGGTTCTTTTATTTATCCTGAAGACAGTAATCTGATCCGATTTCTGGTTTCCCGAAATCAGGTACCTGCCTGAAGGATCAAGTACGAAATTCCGGGGCCATTCGCCGCCGCAGGAAGTATGTCCAGCCTGTTCAAGCTGTCCGTCGGGTAATATAAGGAATGTGACAATATTGTTTTCTCCCCTGTTGGAACCGTACAGGTACTTGCCGTCATTGCTTATATGGACATCCGCACAGTAGTTATTCTCAAACATTTCATCCTTCTTTGTCGGCAGGGTCTGAAGAAGCTTCAGTCCCTGACCTTCCTCCACACCAAACACCATCATCGTGGAGCCTAGCTCAGTGATTACATAAAGCCGCGAACCGTCGTCGTTGAATGCGAAATGCCTTGGACCCGAACCCCGGGGAAGGTCTGTGATGCCATTCTCAAGCCGATTAAGCTTCCCTTCCTCGCTGTCGAAGTCGTAAACCACTATCCTGTCGAGACCAAGGTCGGTGACATAGACATATCGTCCTGCCGGATCGTGGAGTATCATGTGAGCGTGCGACCTGTCGGGCTGCTCCTTTACATAAAGGATGGTGTCGGTAACAGTCTCAGGAATTCCGTTGTCACCCAGCCTTACCACAGCCACCGATCCGTTTGGGTAATTGGCTATAAACAGATGCCCGCTGTCGGCCGACATCGAGATATAGCAGGGCCCGGCATAGGGAATTAGCATTTCATTAAGCTTCTCAAAACTTACATTATCTTCATCATATCTGAAAGTTGATAAACCTCCCCCGAACTGCCCCCTGAATTCCATGACCTCGTTGATGACATAAAATAGATTTGTCTTGTCAGAAAAGCAGAAATATGACGGACTCGGACCAACATCAGCCGAGGAAACGTAACTCAGCTTCCCGCTCCCCGGATTGAATTCAAAAACCGACATAGCCTTATCCCCTTCTTTTTCAGTGAACCCGCCAACAAAAAGCCGGGGTCCCTGGCGGCAGGAAGTGTTAGAAAAGATAATTGTCAACAAAATAATTCCCACCGAAAAAATATTCTTAAGCACAGATGATTAAGTTATTGTACAAA
>JAFGXK010000175.1 GCA_016936695.1 Bacteroidales bacterium
GTAGCACCTTCTCCGATTTGCTGCCTATTATCATTCTTGCCGTGTCAAAACCGTCCGTCGACCACTGTCTCGACATCACTTCAAGGGCATCCTGAGACAGGAGTTTGTAACGCAGATTGAACATCTCATCCTTCTGCTTCCAGACACCCCTGATTATTATTATCTGTGAAGCTATAAGGATTATTATGGAAAATATCCCGAGTAGCAGGATTGTATTTCTTTTCTTCATATTTTTCCGCTTGTCCTCTCAAAAGTATTGAAAATATTCTGATATCCGGTTTGACCGCCCGACATTAACCCTGCGTTAACCCTTTGTTAACATAGCAAATGAGAATCAGGCACTATCTTTGAATTGAGATTATCAAAAACAGGGTAGCCATGAAAGCAACAAAATTAATTTTAAGTGGACTTATTATCCTCTGCCTTTTTGCATTCGCAGGTCCGACTCAGGCCCAGGAAAGAAGCAAGGAGGAAAAGGAGAAGGAGTTGAGGATGGCGGAGGAGATCGATGCCCAGAAAAGAGCCTTTGCCGAGCAGAAGAAGAAGCAGGAAGAAATGGACAAAGTGGCAAAGGAAGCAAGGGAAGAGGTCGAGAAAGCCATGCAGGAAGCCAGGGAAAAGCTTGAAGAAGCCGGTATTTACAGGGACATTGTAAAAGATTTCAGGAATTTGGATGACAATCCGTCTTTCAGATGGGCTCCGTTGGAGGGCGGCAGATACATGATGACTCCGGGAATGGACGGATTCAACTGGACAGCTGCCGGCAGTGATAACGAAAGGACCGATTGGGAATATTCCAGATCTGTAAGGGAGAACTCATTCTCGAGTTCTTATGAATTCGATGTCAATCTTCCCAGCACTGTAGTGATGTCAATAAACGGCGAGTGCAAGGAGGGTGAGATAAAAATAAAAATTATTATGCCCGGTGGTAAGGTTTATTCAGATATAATGATAGATGAGTTTGGCAACCTCAACTGGAGGAAGTCATTTTCGGTGTCTGAGGAGGAGAACAAGGAAAAGGCAGGAGAGTGGAAGTTCCAGATCGATGCATCAAAGGCTACTGGATTCTTCAGGATATCCTTCCGGGCATATTAGGTTCATTCCTTTTGTTTAGAAGGCCGGCATGGGGTGCCGGCCTTTTTTGTGTCTATTCCGATTGCGCCGAGGCCCTTCCTCCCTTTACGCTTTCTACTCTTACAGTAAACTTGTTTCCGTCCTTTATTATCCATTTAACATCCACATGTGAGTACCCGGGTATATTATCAATTTCGAGCCGCTGCGGATTCCTTTTCTGTTCCTGATTAAGGTTTCTGTCCTTATCAGTGACTATCATTCCTGCAACTACAGATCCTCCTTCAAGGTACACATAATCAGGAGGGTCAATTTTATATCTGAGGTTATTACCTGAATGAGTCGGCATCATCTGGCTGTTTACGATTGTGGCGCTGACCTCCTTCAGTCCTGCTCCAAGGTTAGTCACTTTCACATCCCTGACCTCAAGCTTTGGGGTGACCCACGCGTTGTAAATGCAGAATGCCGCATTGCGGTGGGCATCACTTTCCAGCAGGAATCCCGGATGAGTCCGGCCGAAGTTTTTATTGAATCCGCCGACCTCCACCTTACCGTAATCGGGATGATCGACCTCCTGCCAGGGCATGAAGGCATCCTCAAAGAGCAGAAGCCTGTCAAATTCGTAAGGATCGACGCTGGAAGTGTCGTTGAACATCATTACTTCATTCCAGAGTTCATTTGAAAAGACATAGCTTCCTATTGCGCCGTGCCACCAGTCGAGTTCTCCTCCATACACCGTGTACATGTCTTTCCAGAGAGTAATAAACTTGTATCCGGGTATTATCAGCTCTCCTTTTTTGCCAATTGCGTTCAGTACTGCATCATCAGCCCTTGAGAAAACCTCGGCTCCTCCTCCCTGCATCGACGGCCCCCTGAGTATAAGTCCGCCGTAGTTATGGAACGATTGAGCTCCCGTGATGTTCCTGTGCCGGAATCCAAAATCCCTGACAGCCTGGTTTTCAGGGAAGGAAAATGGATATTTTCCTGCTCCGCTCTGGATATAGGAGGGTTCCCAGTTGAATCCGTAATCGCGGTTGGGATCATAGCCTCCCGGCCCGTCCTCGTTAACCAGCCCGTCGCCGTCATTGTCGATTCCTTCCTGACCCAGTACCTCATACTCTCCCTTTTCACCCGGTTCTGTCCTTATCATCTGCCTGGGATCGCGTGGATTGGTACGGTATGTCCCATAGGGACTCTTTCTGCGCATAGAACTGATCACTCCGTCGTTGTTTAGATCGTCATACCCGTCCTCGTCATACTGCCCGTCGCGGTCATTGTCCATAGGCACAAGTCCCGACCGGGGAGAATGCTGGGTGTTCGGGCTATCCATGAAATACTGGCGTGCATCGGGATTGATTGTAGGCAGGATATAGAACGTTTTGTCCTTCAGAAGTTCGTTTATAAACCTGTTTTCATCATACATTTCGCATAGGTACCATGCTGTGTAAAGAGCCATTTCTGTTCCCTGTATCTCATTCGAGTGGATGTTGCCGTCGATGTATAAACCCGGCTTGCTTCCGGGGTCACCGGCTTTCCGGTCGGTAATTGTAAGTGCATGGATGTCTCTTCCCTGATGTGATTTTCCAGCTGATTCAAGAGTTACAAGGTCAGGATACTCTTTTGCAAGCCGGCGGCAAAGGTCGGTTATTCCGTCGTAGGTGTAATACTTGTTCCAGGAGGCCTGTACCTTTGGATTGGCAGGCGATCCGGAAGCCTTGAAAAAGAGATCGGCATTCTGCGACCGGGCTGGGATGGCAATGCAGATTATTCCCAGAGTGATCAATATCTTGCTGTATACTTTCATTCCTGTATCGGTTTGACGTTATCTTAATTCGACTAATGTGCTTATTTCTCCGGTGTTCACGGCTCCGGCCGCAATCTTTACCTTTCCCTTTCCCGAGATGAGCCAGCTGAATTCTGCTGATTCATCACCGGTAAGCCTCCCTATTCTTTGCACCTTCTGCCCGCTGATTATCGTCTGTCCGTCCGATGGTTCAACCGACAGCCTCATGACCCTGGTCCATATGTTTGGTTCGCCCGCCTCTGTGTTGGTGGCAAAGAGGCCTTTGTTATGCACTTTAAGTGTAAGCCTGCTTATTTTGCTGCCTGCATTTTCTGTTTTTATATCAAGGAATTCCAGTTCGGGGTGCATGGCTGATATCTCTTTAATGAATTTATAATGCAGCTCAATCAGTGAACCGACAGAATCGGCCGGAGGATTGTTCATTACAAACGGTTTTAAGCCGCCCACCTCTGCTTTTTTATCAGGGAAGTCAGGGTGAACAATTTCCTTCCAGGGCACAAACACGTCTTCCAGCTTCTGTTTTTCTGCAAATTTCAGAAATTCGGCTTCAGCGTTTTTCCCCTTTTCCACATTAATCCACCAGCCGGGAGTGCCGAAACAGTATCTGCCGTAATGAAAATAAGCCCAGTCCGTGAAACTGCCTGTTTCCTTTACAGCAGGTGGTGTGCCCTTCATTCCTGTTATCTCACGATATTTGTCTGACACGAGTTTATTGATGGTTTCGTCTGTCTTGAGTATCGATGTCAACGGACCTCTTTCTCTTCTCAGGGATTCCTGCCGGCCGCTTTCCTGCTGAGATTGAGTTCCCGGCTGTTCCCTGGCTTTCATTGGTTCCGCCAGGTTATCCTGGGGACCGAAGGCAATCACCATGTAGATATTGAATCTGTCATAAAGGAAATCGACCACTGCCCGTGTTTCGGGTTCGGATACGGGATAAAGACCTGAATTTGGTCCGAACTCCTCATAGTTGTAGGTGAGGTTACGGTTGAAACTGACGCCGCCGGGACCGTCTTCATTAAATTTTCCGTCCTTGTCGTTGTCGGTTCCCTCTGTGAAGACAGACCAGAGTCCTGTCTTTCCCTTTTCAGTTTCGGCAGTCACCATCACCCTTTTATCTTCTTCGCATTCAAGATATTTACCTGCCGGATCCGCAATGCGAAGCAGGGTAATCAAACCATCCCCGTTCAGGTCTTCGCAGGGATCCTCATCATAAATGAAGTCACTGTCTTCATCGGTGGTTCTGGTGTTCTGACTCCTTTCGTATGTAAGTCCGGTGAAGTACTGGGCTGATGCATCGGGACTGACATCTGGAAAGATGTAGAAAGTGACCTTTTCAAGCAGATCGATGGTGCTTTTATCCCCCGATCCAGCCAGCAGGTTCCCGGCGAACCCCAGGGCTAGTTCCCGTCCAAGGATATATTTACCGTCAATTCCGCCGACGATGGCTATTCCTGGTTTGTTGTCCCTTTCGCCAGTTCCGATTGTTATAAGCCAGACATCCTTTCCTCCGGCAGTCCGGGTAAGTGACCTGGAGGTGCACAGGGAAGGATATTGAGCGGCAAGGCTTTTGACCAGGGTACCGGTCTGGCTGTGATCGCGGTACTGGCAGTCCGCATCAGGCGACAGAGTTGCAAGAACAGCGGTTAGTGCCAGGAAAAGAAGTCCCGAACGTGTTTTCATGAATGTTTCATTAATCGTTAACAGACAGATTATACAGTTGCATGGTTCAAAAATATGCATATTAATTTATTTTTCATACATAAACCTTTTCCCACCTTATGTGTTATTTTTGTACTTGTTGAAACATTTGTTATGAAGAGAGCTGCATTCCTGTTTTTTATTTTTATTATTTCGGCCTGTGGAAGGCAAGTTAAAACCGGTGAGAGGATTATATCAGTCAGTATTGCTCCTTTCGGCTACTTTACCGAACAGATTGCAGGAGATAACTTTACGGTGAATGTGATGGTCCCGGCAGGGGCTAATCCTCATATTTACGAACCATATCCCGATCAGATCGACAGGCTCCGGAGATCGGAGGCATATATCAGCAACGGGTACCTTGGATTTGAAATGACATGGATGGACAGGTTTTCGGAGATAAACAAATCCATGAAGAAGCTTAACCTCGGAGAAAGCATTGTCCCTATTGAAAATCATCACGATCATGAAGGGGAACACAGTGAGGGCGCCGATCCTCATTACTGGGTTTCCCCGTTGTGCGCCATGAAGATGGCTTTGTCGGTAAGGGATTTCCTTGCGGAGCTTGACCCTGTAAACGGTGAAGAATACGAAAGGAACTACAGGATCCTGCTGGAAAAGATTGGTCAGGTGGATTCAATGGCAAGGGAGCTTTCGGTGATGGAAGGAAGCAGGGCCTTTATGATTTACCATCCAAACCTGGCATATCTTGCACGGGATTACGGGCTGAAGGAGATCACGATCGAGGACGAGGGAAAGGAACCCTCTCCTTCACAACTCAGGGAACTTATCGACATAGCAAGACGGGAAAACATTAAAATGATACTGGTGCAGAGGGAATATGATCCGAGGAATGCCAGGGCAGTGGCTGATGAGACTGGCGGCAGGGTGGAGGTCATCGACCCTCTATCCGGCGATTGGTATTCCTCCACAGCTGCTGTAATACAACTGCTTAAGACCGGCTTTAACGAAGCCATAAATTAGATTCACTATGCCTGAACCCCTTCTTGATTTGGTTTCAGTTTCGGTTTCCTATGGGGAATTCAAGGCGATTGAGAATGCAAGCCTGAGGGTGACTTCAAGCGACTTCATAGGGGTAATTGGTCCCAACGGTGGCGGAAAGACCTCACTTCTGAAAGCCATCCTGGGTCTTGTTCCAATAAGCGGAAAGATAGTATTCAGTCCGGAGCTTCAGGGCGGTAAGAAGATCGGTTACCTTCCTCAGATCTCAACAGGTGATCACAGCTTTCCGCTTACGGTTACTGATGTGATACTTTCGGGCCTGATGATGCACAAGGGACTTTTTTCCGGGATGTCAGCAGCCGACAGGCGTAAGGCTGCGGGTGTGATTGATGAGCTTGGCCTGAGGGAGCTATCGGATTCCCCGCTTTCAGAGCTGTCAGGAGGTCAGCTTCAGAGAGTGTTTCTCGGCAGGGCCGTAATAGGCGATCCGAAACTGCTTCTTCTCGATGAGCCTGGCAATTTCGTAGACTCGAATTTTGAGAACGACTTCTATGAAAAGCTCAGGATACTTAATAGCCGGATGGCCATACTTATGGTCTCACACGATATCGGGATCATTTCGTCGCATGTCAGGTCGTTTGCCTGTGTTAACAGAAAACTGCATTATCATCCCTCGGCAGAGATAACCAATGAACAGCTTCTTGGTTACGGATGCCCCATTCAGCTTATCACTCATGGCGAGGTGCCTCATACTGTACTAAAAAAACACTGATCGTTGGAAGGAAGTATTTTTCAATATGAGTTTGTTGTAAAGGGTCTTCTGGGAGCGCTCTTTGCCAGTATCACTGCCGGCCTTGCAGGGACATATATCGTTTCAAGAAGGATGGTCTTCCTCAGCGGCGGAATCACCCATGCCTCGTTCGGGGGTATAGGAATCGGTTATTTCGCCGGCATAAATCCGGTTGCAGGAGCTGCCGCATTCGGCATATTCTCGGCTCTTGGCATAGAGTACCTTTCAATGCGGCAGAAGATCAGGGAAGACTCGGCAATAGGCATCCTATGGGCGTTTGGAATGGCCGTAGGGATTATTTTCATCTACCTGACACCCGGCTATGCGCCCAACCTTATAAGCTATCTTTTCGGCAGTATTTTAACCGTGACTTACGGAGATATCATAGCTCTCGGCATTATGTCCTCGGTGCTCATCATCTGGTTTACGGTGTTTTACAGGATAATACTCTATATATCATTTGATGAGCAGTATGCCAGGACCTTCACCTCCCGCGTTAACCTTTTCAGATATGTCACCACATCGCTGATAGCTCTTACGATAGTTCTGAACATAAGGATGGCCGGAGTTGTTCTTGTTATATCATTGCTTACTATACCGCCGAATATTGCAATGCTTTTCACCAGGAAATATTCAAAAATAGTTATGTGGTCGGTGGTGGCAGCCTTTGCCGGAACAGCTGCAGGATATGTGATTTCATATTATGCGGGTATACCAGTGGGGGCGACTATAATATTTACTCTCGTAATCATCTGGCTCGGAGCAAAATTGGTAAGCAGGATAAGCGGGTTGAATTTGAAAAATAACAATAAAAATTTATTGATTAACAATAAATGAGATATTGTTTTACGATAAAAAATTGTTGAATAACAATAAAGAAATCAGATATGGATTATGATCTTTTGGTAATAGGAAGCGGGCCGGGCGGATATGTTGCTGCCATCAGGGCCTCACAGCTGAAGATGAAAGTGGCTGTTGTAGAGAAGTCGGAGATAGGCGGAATCTGTCTTAACTGGGGATGCATCCCGACAAAAGCGTTATTGAAGAGTGCGCAGGTTTTTGATTATGTCAGTCATGCTGAGGAGTACGGCATAAAGACAGGCGGTGAGGCAAAAGCTGATTTCGGGGCAATAATAGCAAGGAGCAGGGGTGTTGCAGAGGGGATGAGCAAGGGTGTTCAGTTCCTGTTCCGCAAGAACAATATTGAGCTTATAAAGGGTTTTGGGGTTCTGGCCGGCGAAAGCAAAGTGGAAGTCACGACGGAAGACGGTACAAAAAAGAGTTACTCAGCCCGGAATATAATAGTTGCAACCGGAGCCAGATCGAAGGAACTGCCGGGACTGAAGCAGGACGGGAAAAGGATAATAGGATACCGCGAAGCGATGACCCTGCCTGTCCAGCCGGAGTCGATGGTGGTGGTTGGTTCAGGAGCCATCGGGAGCGAGTTTGCTTCCTTCTACCAGACACTTGGTACCAGCGTGACTCTTGTCGAGTTTCTTCCAAGAATTGTTCCGCTTGAGGACGAGGAGGTTTCAAAGCAGCTTGAAAGGTCGTTTAAGAAAATGAAGATGAGGGTTCTTACCGATTCGTCTGTTGAATCGGCCGATACCTCAGGCGATAAATGCAGGGTAAGGATAAAGACGCAGAAGGGATATGAGGAAGTAGAGACGGATATAGTATTTTCAGCAGTTGGTGTGGAGACCAACATAACCGGAATCGGTCTTGAGGCGGCAGGCGTAAAAACTGAGAAGGGAAAAGTGATTGTGGATGAGTTCTACCGCACCAATGTTCCCGGGATTCATGCCATAGGCGACATTGTTCACGGTCCGGCGCTGGCTCATGTAGCCTCGGCTGAAGGGATAGCCTGTGTTGAAAAAATGGCCGGGCTCGATCCGGAACCTGTTGATTATAATAACATTCCGTCGTGTATTTACACCACTCCCGAAATAGCCTCGTGCGGAATGACAGAAGCAGCGGCGAAAGAAGCGGGACGCGAAGTCAAGGTGGGCAAATTCCCGTTCACAGCCTCCGGCAAGGCAAGCGCCTCTGGAGCTAAGGACGGATTCGTGAAGCTGATCTTCGATGCGGCTTACGGTGAACTGCTTGGAGCGCATATGATAGGAGTAAATGTGACGGAGATGATTTCCGAACTCGTGGTTGCCCGGAAACTTGAAACCACAGCCCATGAACTGATCAAGTCCATTCACCCGCATCCCACAATGTCTGAGGCCATTATGGAAGCTGCAGCGGCCGCTTACGGGGAAGTGATACATCTGTAGATCTGTTTATTGCAGCTTAGACGCAACCTTTTGGCAGTTTTTTTCATCATTCATATGGAATTGCCATGTTTTATCAGACATATATTGTTTATATTTATGTTGTCAAAAGGCGTTGAACTTTGCCTGATATAAAAAATATAATCAAAGGTTGTCTGGCTGGCAACAGAAGGGATCAGGAACTTCTGTACAGGCGTCATGCCGCAAGGCTTTATGCGGTGTGCCTCCAGTATTCAGGTAATGATGATGAGGCGAGGGATATCCTGCAGGAAGGATTCATTAAGATTTTTGACAACCTCATCCATTACAAGCATGAAGGTTCTTTCGAAGGATGGATGCACAGGATAATGGTCAACACCGCTCTCGAGAAATTTCGCAGCAAGCATAATCTTTTCAGGGTTGATGATATCGATCAGATTCAGGAACCGGATGCGGATCCTGATAATGATGATTACTCGGGGCTTGAGGCAGTTGACCTTCTTGACATCATAAGACAGCTTCCGCCTAAATACAGGATGGTTTTCAACCTGTTTGCTATTGAAGGCTATTCGCACAAGGAGATTAGTCAGATGATAAATATCTCCGAGGGTACTTCAAAATCGAACCTGTCGAGGGCGAGGATGATACTTCAGAAGAAGGTGAATTTTTATACAGGAATAAAACAGAGTGCAGTAAATGGCTGACGAGAGGGCAAATATAGATCTTCTTTTCAGGAACGGACTTAAAGATTTTGAAGTCCTTCCTCCGCCTGAAGTATGGAATAACATTCTGCCCATAATCAGGAAGAAGCAGAGATCCCTTGTCTTCCTCAGAACTGCAGCCCTTATTGCAATATTACTGTCTGTCAGCTTCCTGGCTTACCGGATGAGCCGGCAGATCCCTTCATCGTTCAATGAACCTGTTATCTCCTTTGGCCAGGATCAGATATTCCGTCAGACCGTACCGGTTGATCCTGCTCTTGTAAGGATCGTTCCTTCAGGCGATCGTCTTGCAGCTTCATTTGTCAGCGGGCCTCAGGTCGCTCAACTAACCGGGATTAGTGCTGATTCGACGGATGGTCAGGACGATCTGCAGGGCTTTGTTACGGAAACTGGTCCTCCCGAATTCAGCAGCAGCTTCCAGGCCTCTTCTTCGCTTATCGGCTTCAGCCGTCCCGAAACTGTTAATAACGAATCAAACACCTTCTATAATCCTGTTTATGACCCCTTTGTGGAAGAGGCTGTTAAGAAGGATGACAGATGGACGCTGACGGCAATGGCTTCTCCAATGTATTACCTCAGACCCGGAAGCCCTGGCGGAGAAATCGCCGGCAGTTTCCCCCTCGAACAGTCAAGGTTATCATATTCAGGAGGTGTCGGCTTCTCTTATAAAATTAGCCGTAAGCTAAGCATTCAGTCGGGTCTTTACTACTCCTCTGTAGGCAACGAGGTAGATAACATACAATCATTCTCCGGCTTCCGCCAGTTCGATTATACAAAGGGCGACCACAATTTCGAGGTTCGTACCTCTGCCGGGCTCATTCAGACTGACAATCCGGATGTTTTCCTTAAAGATAACATGAGCGAAAGGGTTGTCACCATGTACACCAGGGATGTATTCGATCCGGCAAAGGCCAGCCTTCCCTTGATCGACAACTCGCTTTTTCAGAACTTCGGCTACCTTGAGATGCCGGTAGTGTTAAGATATAAGTTGGTTGACAGGGGTATCGACTTCAACCTTATCGGAGGGATGTCATATAATCTTCTTGTAAACAATTCTGTTCATGCCATGATAGGCGGCAGCAAATATGATATCGGAAAGACAGCCGGACTGAACAGCATCCTGGTTAGCAGTTCGCTGGGGATGGGAATGGAATACACAATATCTGATAAAGTATCTCTCAACCTCGAACCTACATTTCGCTACTATCTTAATCCCTTCAGCAGTATGAGTAGCATTTCTGCAAATCCGTATTCATTCGGTATCTTCTCAGGCCTGTCGTACCGCTTCTGATAAAGCTCAGCTGACAATCTTTTTCACGCTTTTTAACGCTTTTTGTTCATTTCAGGATAGCGCCGGCTTACTTATAAGCCGTAAAATAACTACCTTTGCAATTTGTTTTACCACCCGATGTTTTATTATGATTAAATTGAACATACGATCACTGTTTTTTGGACTCGGTCTGGTTGGGCTGGCCGTTTCGGTATTTATTGTTAACCAGAGTTTTAAAAGTTTTGCAAGGAGCTATGAACCCGTTTCGTCCATTGATTCTGCCGTGTTCAACAGGCCATACAAAGTTCCTGATGAGGTCACCTTTGCAGGAGAAAGGATGCCTGTTGAGAATTTTGATACACGCGAGAGCCTCGACCGCGAACTGCTTACAAGCGCTTACAGGCATTCTTCAACGATCCTGATCATAAAGAAGGCATACAGGTATTTTCCTGCGATTGAAAAGATTCTTAAGGAAAAAGGCATACCCGATGACTTCAAATATCTTGTGGCGGCAGAGAGCGAATTAAACAACGTGGTGTCGCCCGCCGGAGCAACCGGTTTCTGGCAGATAATGGCCGCCACCGGAAGGGAAGCGGGGATGGAGATAAACAATGTCATAGA
>JAFGXK010000176.1 GCA_016936695.1 Bacteroidales bacterium
GCACGACAGCAGTATTACATATATAATCAGTCTTTTATGCATCAGTTTAATCAGACATTCGTGAAAATCTGCCGGGTATTGTATCTGTAATGACGTTTGCCGAGTCAAGGGGAAGCCGTGCCGAGTCGAGTGTCAGCCACAGGTAAATAGATGATCCCAGCTGAAGGGTTGCATCGGCACTGAAGTCGGGATTTTGTTTATATACGAAAGCATCGGCCGAATCCTGGGCTGTCAGTACCGTATTATCAAATATTGAGGTGACGAGGGTAAGTGATGCTCCCAGTATTGTGTTCCTGGCAGCCTCGTGATTGATTCCGATGAGATTCGGGACATACGTTCTCTGATTGCTCAGTCCTCTTCCCAGGACAAGATCGATTACCGATCCTTTCTGGATCGAATCTCCGTCATGGATGTTCCTTCCTCCATACAGCTGCTCAAGCACAACATCAAATGAGATGTCGGGGATGTACCGGATCGACCCCAGCTGAAGACCCGAGCTTTCAATTACTTTGACAGCCTGCCGTTTGGGCAGGTTGACCAGGTTTGGCATTGCCACCATCTCGGGATTGAATGCATTGATGGTAAGCATAATATTTCTGCGCTTCTTGACTTTAAAGCCCGGAACCGGATTTTGTTCGGCTATGCATCCTCTGGGTACTTCGGAGGTGTAAACCGAATCTATAATCTGGAACCTGAGTTTGTTTTTCCTTGCAAGTTCTTCAGTTTGGCGGAGTGTCAGTCCTTTGAAATCAGGTACGGGTTTGCTTTGACCGTGGCGGGTATAAAAATTCAACCAGATAAGCAAAAGCATTATTATTACCACAACAATTACAGCTGCAAGTGCCAGGTTTTTCAGAAATGTTTTGCTGAGAAGAAAATCTTTGATGCTCATGACGGCCGGACTAAATTTTATAACGTAAAGGTATGTATAAAATTATAAAAGGAATCCCGTTCAACGGGCACAAATCCGGCATCTCTGACCAGCCTGCAGATTTCATCGGTCGACATCGCCGGATTTTGTTCTGCTGAACCTGCCATCGAATAGATCCTTGTTGAATCTTCTATTGTTCCATCGAGGTCGTCGGTTCCGAACATCAGGCTCATCTGGGCAACTTCCCTTCCTATCATTGGCCAGTATGCCTTTATATGGGGTATGTTATCAAGAAATATCCGCGAAACGGCATAGTTTTTTAAATCTTCTGCCGTGGTGGTTTCACCAAGATGGGACATCGGATTGTTGGCTTTTCTGAACTTCAGCGGGATGAACGAGTTGAAACCTCCGGTCCTGTCCTGAAGATTTCTTAACCTCGACATATGGTCAATCCTTTGAGAATAGTTCTCCATATGCCCGTAAAGCATGGTGGCATTTGACGGGATCCCCAAATTATGAGCTGTTTCGTGTATCAGGAGCCATCTTTCGGCAGTTGATTTCTCGGGACAGATCTTTTTTCTTATCGTTTCGTCGAAGATTTCCGCACCTCCTCCAGGAATTGAATCAAGTCCGTATTTCTTCAGCAGCCTTAGACCTTCCTTCAGCGTCATTCCGGATCTTAAGATCATCTGGTCGATTTCGACGGCTGAATAGGCTTTTATATGGATACACGGGCGGTGTTGTTTTATCTTCTGAAGAAGTTCACCATAATACATGATGTCGTGTGTGGGATGAACGCCACCCGTTATATGAACCTCGGTCACTTCCATCCCGTCGAATTTCCTAACCATTTCAAGCATCTCATCATGAGAGTATTCCCAGCTTTCAGGATCGCCTTTTGTCTTGTGATAAGAACAGAAGCGGCAGTTGTGTATACAGAGGTTGGTGGGTTCAATATGGAAGTTGCGGTTGAAGAAGACCTTGTTACCGTTATTCTTTCTCCTTGTTATTCCCGCCATCAGCGAAAGCAGCGAAAGTCCTGCCCTTTCAAACAGAAGCACGCCTTCTTCCTCTGTGATGCGCCTTCCCTGGCTTATTCCCGTAAGGATACCCTTCAGTCCGGGATCATTTGTATAGTCTTCAGGACTCTTCATGTAAATGGTTATCATGGGCAAAATTAGCAAAAAAAAAGGTGCCTCAGCTGAGGCACCTTTCCTGGTTTTATAAATAACCTTATTATTTCAGTTTGAGTTCAGATGATACTGTAAGCTTCTTTCTCCCTTTTGCCCTGCGTGAAGCCAGAACCCTTCTGCCGTTGGCGGTGGACATTCTTTCCCTGAATCCGTGTTTGTTAGCTCTTTTTCTCCTTGAAGGCTGAAATGTCCTTTTCATGACTCTGCTTTTAAGTTGTTTCTACAGTTTTAATTTGAGATCGCAAAGATAGATAATTTTTAAATAAAAGCAACTGGGGGGATAAAATTTGAAAAAATCACAGCCTGAGATATACTATCTTTTTTGACTCGAACCATGGTTCCGGGAAAATGGAGATTATATCATGAACTATCGCCTTGTCCCTGAACGGCAGGAGTTCTTCCGACAGGTCTCCTCCCTTGAGGCATATCAGTCCATTTCGGCTCTCACCTTCCTTATCGCGGCTGATATTTTTTCTTGTCAGTTTCACAAGTTCGGGAAAGGCCATTACAGCTCTGCTAACTATAAATTCGTACCTTCCTGTTTCCTCTTCTATCCTTTTTCTGACCGGTATGACGTTTTTCAGACCCAGTTCATCTGCAACGCTTGAAACCACCTTTATCTTTTTTGCTATTGAATCAAGCAGGAAAAAACGTACACCGGGGAACATGATGGCAAGAGGAATTCCCGGAAAGCCTCCAC
>JAFGXK010000177.1 GCA_016936695.1 Bacteroidales bacterium
TAATGACTGACAATTAAAATAGATTAAAATGGCACATCCCAAACACAAACATTCGAAGACCAGGAGAGATAAGCGCAGGACTCATTATAAAGCAACTGCCCCCACAACGGCCGTCTGCTCCAACTGCGGATCTTCGGTTCAGTATCACAGGGTATGTCCTGAATGCGGCTTTTACAGAGGCAGGCTGGCTATTGAGAAAAAGACAACTGCCTGATTTTCATAACCAGACCTGATAAGCTATGAATATCGGCGTAGATATCATGGGGGGGGATTACGCACCTTACGCTGTGGTGGAGGGTGTGGCGGATTCTCTTGAGTACCTCACGGACGATGACACCCTGGTACTTGTGGGTGACGAAAAAGCCATAGTTGAAAAACTTGGCTCCATGAATGTTTCATCGCCGCGACTGAAGATCGTCTCTGCCAAAGAGGTAATTGAAATGGGCGATCATCCTGCACGTGCATTTTCCCAGAAGAAGGACTCAAGCATTGCAGTCGGATTCAGGATGCTGCAGGACGGCGGGCTTGACGGTTTCTGCAGTGCTGGAAATACCGGTGCTATGCTTGTAGGTGCAAGTTATACGGTAAATGTGATACCGGGTGTTTTAAGGCCGGCCCTTGCAACAACGCTACCATGTGTCGACGGACGAAATTCAGTTATGCTCGATGTGGGCCTCAATCCCGACAGCAAGCCCGATGTCCTTTTGCAGTACGGTATCCTGGGCAGCCTTTATGCCAAATTCGTTCTTTCAATTCCTGAGCCCAATGTAGGGCTCCTTAACATAGGGCATGAAGAAACAAAGGGGACCGCAAACGTGAAAGCCGCCTATGAGCTTATGAAGGAATATCCCGGGCTGAATTTTGCAGGCAACATCGAAGGACACTCGCTTTTCCATGAGGATATAACCGATGTGGTTGTCTGCGATGGTTTTGTTGGTAATATTGTCCTGAAACAGGCAGAGGCAATTTATATGTTATCAAAAAAAATTAAAGTTGCCCACCCGTTTTTCGAACGGATGAATTTTGAGAATATAGGAGGGACTCCGATAGTGGGGATAAACGCCAATGTTGTTATTGGTCACGGCATTTCGAAGCGAAAGGCCATTATGAACATGATTCTTCAGACACGGGATGTTGTAAAGGCAAATCTTGCGAAGAAGATTATAGAAGCAATCTGAACTTATTATGGGTAAAATCAGAGCTGTCATAACCGGCATCCATGCATGGGTTCCGGAATACAGGCTGACGAATCTTGAACTCTCGAAGATGGTCGACACTTCGGATGAATGGATCATGCAGAGAGTCGGGATTAAGGAAAGACGAATCCTTAAAGGGGAAGGTCTGGGCACCTCGGACATTGCAGAACATGCAGTGAGGGGATTGCTTGAAAAAACGGGGACTTCGCCAGATGAGGTCGATCTGCTTATCTGCGCCACAATTACCCCCGATATGGCCTTCCCTGCAACCGCTAACATCATTTCCGACAAGGTAGGAATAAAGAATGCATTCAGTTTTGATCTGGGCGCTGCATGTTCCGGATTTCTCTTTGCTCTGCAGACGGCAGCAGCATATGTTTCAACAGGCAAGTTCAAAAAGGTAGTGGTTGTGGGAGCAGATAAGATGTCATCCATTACCGATTACACCGACCGGACAACCTGTACGCTCTTCGGCGACGCTGCCGGGGCCGTCCTGCTTGAACCTACAAGGGAGGATTACGGAATAATGGACTACATATTTCATGTTGACGGATCAGGACGGAAATACCTTCATATGAAGGCGGGGGGATCGGCAAAACCTCCTTCGCATGAAACTGTTGATGCACGTGAGCATTTTGTTTACCAGGAAGGGCAGAGCGTGTTCAAGTTTGCGGTCGTTAACATGGCCGATGTTGCAGTCGAAATAATGGTAAGGAACAAACTCAAATCAGAAGATATCGCCTGGCTGGTTCCTCACCAGGCCAACCTGAGGATAATAGATGCCACCGGCAGGAGGATGGGACTTTCGCCGGAAAAGATAATGATCAACATCGAGAATTACGGAAATACAACCGCTGCCACAATTCCTCTTTGCCTCTGGGAATATGAGAAGAAACTGAAAAAAGGCGATAAACTTATCCTGGCCGCGTTCGGCGGAGGTTTCACATGGGGATCGGTCTATCTCAAATGGGGCTACGATCCGGTCACATAAATTATTTTTGCCGGCAATAGTTTTTATATTTGTGAGTTATTATGTTTGTAAGTGTAATCCTGAAAAAAATGGCAAAATTCAACGAACCGGAGAATAACGCGGTAAATCTGATAAGTAACGGAACCGAAATCACAGGTGACATTAAGTCGAACGGAGACATTAGGATAGACGGGTTGCTTACCGGTAACCTTTCTACCAAAGGTAAGGTCGTGATAGGTCCTACCGGCAGAGTTAAAGGAGAAGTATATTGCAAAAACTCGGAAGTATCCGGTGCGGTTGACGGTAAGATATGCGTTAGCCAGTTGTTAACGCTTAAGACGGATTCAAAAATTACCGGGGAAATTCTTACTTTCAAGCTTTCAATTGAACCGGGAGCAAAATTCACCGGGAACTGCAAAATGAGTGAAAGCGAAAATAATGAACCAGCAAGCTTCGCCAAAGAAAAAGAATCAGAAAGAGCCGGAGAAAAAACCGGTAAGTGACGGGCTTCATAACTTTGCACGTTACTCCGGGATGGCCTTTCAGATGATGGCCATCATCCTGGTCACCACATGGGGAGGAGTAAAGCTGGATAAGGTGCTTAAGCTGGAAACCCCGGTTTTTACAGTCGTGCTGTCGCTTCTGGGCGTTTTTGCAGCCATTTACACCTCCCTTAGGGATTTCATTAAAAAATAACCTCTGTATCTTGAAGGATTTCAGAAAATGGTTTATTTGGCTGCTGCTGATGGATGCAGCGGTCTTTATTGCAGGATTTATCGTCAGGTACCTGTCAGGAGTTGTTTTCCCTTTCAGTTACCTGGCTGTTCCGGCTCTCTCTTTCACATTCATCACTGTTGTGATCCTTCTGGTGTTCTTCACTGGCCTGAAAAAGGATCAGGCAGCCAGGACAATGCATATCCTTGTGGCCATTAGTCTCAAATTGCTGCTCGAACTGGTGCTTGCTCTGGTTTGGTTCTTTATTGCCAAAAAAACCTCTCTTACCTCTTTGTTTTTGTTTTTTGTATTATATTTACCGTTCACGGTGTTCGCGACATTTGCTATGTTTAACACCCTAAAAACCAAATCTTTATAAAATCAAAATCGATTTGAAAAGGATATATTTTACGGGACTTCTGTTTGTTTTTCTGGCCGTTTTTTGTTTTCCTGCACAGAGCCAGGAAGCACATTCCGGCGGAGAAGCAGAAGAAGAATTCGACGCAAGTTCATTCATTCTTGAGCATATTTCGGATTCTCACGAATGGCATATCATGACGAAGAAAAACGGGGAACATGTCTCTATTCAGCTTCCTGTTATTCTTTATTCAAAAGGCAGCGGATTGCATGTGTTTTCATCAAGAAAGCTTGCCCACGGTCATGAGTACAACGGATTTCGTCTTGAGGAAGAAGGCGACCTTGAAGGAAGGATAGTAAAGGTAAAGTCAGACGGCACGGTTGACATGGACAACATGCCCATCGACTTTTCTATCACCAAGACAGTTGTGGGGATGATGGGTGCTGCTTTGATAGGCCTGTGGCTCTTCCTGGCGCTTGCACGTTCATATAAAAAGACCGGAATAAGCCCTCCCAAAGGTATTCAGGGTTTTCTGGAACCTATTGTCCTTTTTGTCAGGGATGATATTGCCGTTCCTAATATCGGAGAGAAGAAAGCCGGGAAATTCATGCCCTACCTGCTTTCGGTTTTCATCTTCATTCTTATCAACAACCTGATGGGGCTGATTCCTTTCCCCCCGCCGTTCGGGGCCAATGTCACCGGCAACATTGCCATTACATTGGTGCTGGCGCTTTTCACATTTTTCATGATTCAGCTGAACGGCAACAAAACCTACTGGAAGCATATTTTTGCGGCACCGGGTGTTCCATTCTGGCTTCTTCCGATAATGATACCGGTTGAGCTTATTGGAATGATCTCAAAGCCGTTTGCCCTGATGGTCCGATTGTTTGCAAACATTACAGCCGGTCATATAATTGTGCTCAGTCTGGTTTCACTGATCTTTATTTTCAAGTCGCTGGCTGTGGCTCCGGTTTCAATCTTATTCGTGATATTCATGGATTGCCTCGAACTTCTGGTGGCATTCCTTCAGGCATATGTTTTTACTCTGCTGTCGGCCCTTTTTATAGGAATGGCAGTGGTGGAGGAACATCATTGATAGTTATTGTTTAATTAAAAGTAAAAGTTATGACAGGTACATTGGCATCAATCGGAGCAGGGCTGGCGGTTATCGGAGCAGGTCTCGGTATCGGCAGGATAGGCGGATCAGCAATGGAAGCGATAGCCCGGCAGCCTGAAGCTGCAACAAAAATTCAGTTGGCAATGATTATTTCGGCAGCTCTTATTGAAGGAGTTGCTCTCTTTGCCGTTGTTGTTGCTCTTATTGCCTAAAAGAATTGAAATCCTTCAACGGTTGGTTGAAGGATTTCTTTATTTAAATCATTAAAAACACCTTATATGATCCTAGCAAGTAATAGTCTGACAACTCCCGCTATAGGGACACTCTTCTGGACTGTTGTGATATTCACTATGTTCTTTCTTGTTCTCACCAAATTTGCGTGGAAGCCGATTCTGAATATGGTAAAGCAGAGGGAAGAGATGATCAAGGGGTCGCTTGCCTCGGCAGAGAAGGCAAGGAAAGAGATGGTAAAGCTTCAGAGCGACAATGAGGCTATCCTGAGGAAAGCCCGCGAGGAACGCGAGTCAATCCTTAAGGAAGCCAGGGAAGTCCGCGACAAGATGATAGCCGAAGCTAAGGGAAAAGCCTCGGAGGAGGCTGATAAAATAGTCGAAAAGGCCAGGACGGGAATCGAAAGGGAAAAAGCCCTGGCGCTTGCCGATATCAGGGAACAGGTTGCAAATCTGTCTGTGGATATCGCCTCAAAGCTTCTCGGCGAAAGACTGAGTCAGACAGGAGAGCAGGGAAAGCTTATCGATCATTACCTTAAGGATATTGATCTTAAAAAGAACTAAACGGTTAAGCGAGTAATGAACGAAAGCAGAATTTCGGTAAGATATTCCAAAGCACTTTTCCAGTCAGCTCTCGAGAAAAATATTCTCGATACCATTAATCAGGATATGATTCTGATCCGTGATATTTGCACCATCCCGGAAGTAAGGGAACTGTTGAAAAATCCGGTGATAAGGCCCTCAAGAAAGGGTGAAGCGCTTAAGGGCATTTTCGGTAAGGAGATACATCCTCTTACCCTGTCGCTGGTCGATCTGGTTGTCGGAAACGGCAGGGAACGTTATCTTCCTGCCATTGCAAGGGTATTTGTACATGAGACAAAGAAACACAGGGGAGTAACTGAATCGGTACTTACGACGGCGGTAAAAATTGATCCTGAACTCAAGAAGCAGGTATCGGGCATGATTGAAAAACTTCTGGATACGAAAGTTGATCTTAAGGAGAACATCGATGAGTCGATAATAGGCGGATTTATTCTCAAAGTGGAAGACAATTATGTTGATGCCAGTATCAGGAACAAATTAAGGAAGATACGGTCGGAGTTGGTGACCGGAACCTTTGAGAGACGTATTTAAGCATAAAGGAATTATAAGCAATAAAATATGGCAAGTATTAAACCAGCAGAAGTTTCAAAAATCCTCAGACAGCAGCTTGAAGGCATACAGACCGGCGTTGAGCTTGAAGAGGTCGGCACTGTCCTGGAGGTTGGCGACGGTATCGCCCGCATTTATGGATTGTCAAATGCAGAGTCGAATGAGCTGATAGAGTTCGAGAATGGCATTCAGGCGATTGTGTTAAACCTTGAAGAGGACAATATTGGTGCGGTTCTTCTCGGACCTACTGAGGAGATCAACGAAGGCGACATTGTCAAACGCACCGGGAGGATCGCCTCAATTAATGTTGGAGAAGGCTTATTGGGAAGAGTTATCACCCCGACCGGCCAGCCGCTCGACGGCAAGGGGCCCATTGAAGGTGAAGTGTATGAGCTGCCCTTCGAAAGAAAGGCTCCGGGTGTAATTTTTCGTCAGCCTGTAAAGCAGCCTCTTCAGACTGGTATCAAGGCAATCGACGCGATGATCCCTATCGGAAGAGGTCAGCGTGAGCTCATCATCGGTGACCGTCAGACAGGAAAAACGGCTATAGCCATCGATACGATTATTAACCAGCGCAGTAATTTCGAAAAAGGGAAACCGGTATATTGCATATATGTGGGGATCGGACAGAAAGGCTCCACAGTGGCAAATATTGCCAAGACGCTTGAGGAGCACGGAGCTCTCGACTATACAGTGATAGTCCTGGCGACTGCTTCCGACCCTGCCGCTTCGCAGTTCTATGCACCTTTTGCCGGAGCTGCAATAGGGGAGTTCTTCCGCGACACCGGCCGTGATGCCCTTATTATTTACGACGACCTTTCAAAGCAGGCCGTCTCTTACCGCGAAGTTTCGCTTCTGCTCCGCCGTCCGCCAGGTCGTGAAGCATATCCCGGTGACGTATTCTACCTGCACTCGAGGCTCCTTGAAAGAGCTGCCAAGATAATTGAATCGGACGAAGTAGCTAAAAAGATGAACGATCTGCCCGAGTCGATCCGCCACATGGTAAAAGGAGGAGGATCGCTGACGGCTCTCCCGATTATTGAAACACAGGCAGGCGACGTAGCCGCATATATTCCGACAAACGTGATCTCGATCACCGACGGACAGATATTCCTTGAATCAAGCCTCTTCAACTCAGGTGTTCGCCCGGCAATCAACGTCGGAATCTCGGTGTCGAGAGTAGGGGGTAACGCCCAGATCAAGGCTATGAAGAAAATTGCAGGGACCCTCAAGGTTGACCAGGCACAGTACCGGGAACTGGAAGCTTTCTCAAAATTCGGTTCCGACCTCGATGCTTCAACACTTGCGATCCTTAACAAGGGAGCCAGGAACGTTGAGATACTTAAACAGGGTCAGTATTCACCTATGCCCATTGAAAAGCAGGTTGCAATTATTTTCTGCGGAACAATGGGATTGCTGAAGGATGTTCCTGTTAACAAGGTCAGGGAATTTGAAAACCAATACCTCGAATACCTCGAGCTGAAGCACAGGGATGTACTCGACCAGCTCGCTGCAGGTGTGTTGAATGATAACATTACAGAGGTTCTCGAAAAAACCGCTCAGGAGCTTGTAAAAAAATATAAACCCTGAAACGGCCGGGGAAACTGAAAAATTTAATCTTGAATGCCTAATTTAAAAGCAATACGGGTAAGGATAGCTTCTGTCAAATCAACACGACAGATCACATCTGCCATGAAAATGGTATCCGCAGCCAAACTCAGGAAAGCACAGGATAAGATTGTCAGACTGAGGCCTTATGCAAACAAGCTTCACGATATACTTGTGAACCTGTCACAAAGTCTTGCCGAATCGCAGGTTGAAAATATCTATGCAAGGGAGGGCACACCGGAGAAAGTGCTGATTGTAATGATTACATCGAACCGGGGACTCTGCGGCGCTTTCAACTCAAACGTGGTTAAAGAAGCCAGAAATCTTGTTGCTGAAGAATACTTTGACCAGTATAGGAAAGGCAATGTAAGGTTCCTGACAATAGGGAAGAACGGTTTTGACAACATGAGGAAGCATAAGTTCCCGATTGCTGCAGAATACAATGATCTTCTGAACGATCTGACCTTTGAAAGGACAGTGACGATTGCCGAAAAGGTGATGCAGTCTTTCACGACAGGCGAATATGACAGGGTGGAGTTAATCTACAATCACTTCAAGAATGCGGCTGTACAGCAGCTTACAAGGGAAGTGTTCCTTCCTGTTCAATCAGTTCAGGAAGATGTGAAGGCACCGGTAAATGCCGACTATATTTATGAACCCGGCAAGGAAGAGATAATAAGGGAGCTGATCCCGAAATCGCTTAAGATACAATTCTACAAGGCGATACTCGACTCCTTTGTTGCTGAAAACGGCGCCAGGATGACTGCAATGCACAAGGCTACGGATAATGCCACTACAATGATCAGCGAGCTTACACTGCAGTACAACAAGGCAAGGCAGGCATCCATTACGAACCAGATCCTTGAGGTTGTCAGCGGGGCTGAGGCTTTAAAAGGATAAGGAATGAAATTCTGATAGCAGAAAGGGATATGTACACTCAACCGGAACTGAAAAAGATTATCGACACATCGCTTGTCAATCTTTCCTACAATCAGGAGTCGGAAAGGCTGACCGATCCGGTTAAGTATGTCCTTTCAATAGGAGGAAAACGGCTCAGGCCGGTTCTTGCACTTTTGGTCTGCGACATGTACGGTGACAAGATAGACGAGGCAGTCATACCTGTAACAGGCCTCGAGATCTTTCACAATTTTACACTTGTCCACGATGACATAATGGACAAGGCTCCGGTGAGAAGGGGA
>JAFGXK010000178.1 GCA_016936695.1 Bacteroidales bacterium
AGTCCTATATCAACGATATCGCCCGGCCTTACATTTGGGTGCCCGGAATGATTTGCCAGGATCTTTTCTATCATGGTCATTGCCATATCAAAATGGTTTAATTAAACAATAATGGAGCTTAATCTACGGAGCTTTTCTGAATCTTCCCCTGTAACTGCGGGGGGACAATCCTTCTTCTCTGCGAAAATGCTTGTTGAAATTTGAGATGCCCATGAATCCGCATTGATGGGCGATATCCTGAACCTGGTACCCGGTTTCACGAAGCAGATAGCGGGCTTTTTCAATCCTGACCTTATTCACATATTCGACAAATCCTTCCCCTGAATATTTCTTAAAGTACTTGCTGAATGCAAATGGGGTCATATCGATTACCTTAGATACATCTTCAAGGGTAATCGGGCGGTGAAAATTTTCCCTTACATAAGCAAATATATCGTTCAACTTCTTGTTATTTCTTTCATCGAATGCCCTTTTGTAGGTTTCGCTGCAAAGAAGATTCTTTTTTTCGGATGAACACATTATGCTCAGAACCTTGAAGAAGCTTATCATCTTCTCAATTCCCCTGGTATTTACCATATTATTCAGGTGGGATTCAGCCAATAAAGCATCCCCTACTGAAAAATGAATGCCTCGTTCAGATTCCATCAGTAGTATCCTTACTGATTGAAGCTCATGTTGGGCAAGCAATGCCTCCCCTATCGATGACAGATTGAAATGGATCAATATTCCTCTCCCCTGACTGGTATTTCCGGAATCTCTGTTGTAATTCCAGCAATGAGGGATATTTCCACCGATAAGAACAAGATCGTTGGAATCGAACAACTCAATGCTGTCACCCACAATCCTGGTGCCATTGTTGTTGATATTCAGCATAATTTCGTACTCGGGATGAAAATGCCAGAAACCGTCGGATCCTGAAACATATTGAGCCATGAATCCGCCGTTATTGTCGCAAACTTTTATTTCCGGTTCAGAAACCATATTATGCCGATGAAATAGTGGAGGTTATGATCAAATATACGGATTATTTTATCAATACCCCACTCCGGTTCATCAATTAAAATTGTCACTTGATAATAATAATGCCTAAGTACATACAAAAATTTATTTTTTGTTTTGATCATAACATTATTTTTTCTAAATTTGTTCCAAGCTCATGCTATTGGTAAAAGAGGAGAACAGGGTTGAAAGTGAAAATCATCAGGATTGTATTGCAGACATTGACTTTCACATCTGGAACCTAAGGAATAGCGCCAGCTAACCATGGTTCCGTCCTTTTATCAGACAGTAGACACGGGAATTATCTCACTAATAAAGCCCGCTCCCTGGTTTTCACAACGACCCTCTCTCCTCTTCTTTTTTCAGCCCGGATAAGGCTGTTTTTTTTTGTCTTTATAATTCATGTTTACCGGATATTAAAATTCCTTATATTTGATAAGGCCTGTCGTTCGATTGAAAGGCTTTTGCATATCCAAAAAGGGGAGATATGAAGACCTATATAAAGAGAAGAGAAAAGAATGATACTCTTGTAGTGCTGTATGGTGGTTGGGGAACTGATGAAAACATGTTCACTCCACTCTGTACCGATGATTTTGATTTTATTCTGTTCTATAACTATTCAGCCGATGAGGCCCTTGTACTCCCCGAAACAAAAACATACCGCTCAATAACTCTCATAGGATGGTCGCTCGGTGTCTGGGCAGCAGAATATCTTTCAGCGAAAACTGGCATTAATCCTGATCTTACTATAGCTGTCAACGGAACACCTGTTCCAGCCGATGATAAGTACGGAATTCCGCTTAACGTATTTGAGGGGACGCTTAACAACATCTCCGAAACGAATATGGAGAAATTTTACTTAAGGATGTTTGGCGATAAAAAGAATTATTTGCGCAATTCTGAAAGGATTCCCCACAGGTCAATAAAATCGCTCCATGATGAGCTGAGATGGCTGTATAACAGAATCATGGAACAGAAAGAGCCGGGATTTAAATGGGATTATGCCATAACAAGCGAGATAGACAGGGTGTTCCCTGCAAAAAACCTGAATGATTACTGGGAAAAGGAGAAGGATACCAGGCATATTGTTTTACCTTTCCCGCACTATTTCTTCCACGAATGGCGCTCATACACCGATTTTATAGAATTCGTGAAAAGATACAGGATAAATCAGGAGAAGCCGGACTAAGAACTCCGTATTTTCCATGCAGAGATATTACTACAGGTTTTTTATCAGGATGTTGGATTCAGATCCGTCAATCATCTTTTCAAATTCCTCGAGCATTGCAGTCATTGTGTTGTATTCCGCGCTCTCAAGAAACACCTGCTGGTCCGACCCTTTTCTGTCGAGCTTATTAAGGATATAGCTTACCGAAAGTAAGCTGACATCCATCGCAGGCTGGTACAACCTTTCATCATGCTCATCCTCATGAATCATAGATACCAGCCTGGAATCAGTAAGGTCCTGAAGAATATCCAGTACCAGTCTGACAGGTATCTTCAGGTTCTTTGAGAGGCTTTCCGAGCTAACTGCTTTTTCCCCTGTTGTGAAATTATTAACAATCGTTTTCATTATCATCAGGGTAAGAGCCTTTCTTTGATGATGACTTACATTCAGGGATTCATATTCAATTTCATACCTGGTTAAGTTCTGGTTTGCAAACGTAAGCTCTGCTCCCAAAAGGAGAATTATCCAGCTGGACTGAACCCAGATTATGAAGAGAGGAATTGCCGCAAAGCTACCGTAAATAGCACTCAGCTTTGAGATTCCGAACTGAAGGTCGATATAAAGCCATTGCAGAAGCTGAAGTATGGTTCCCGTAATAATAGCTGCCATGAGCGCGGGCATGAATTTCACCTTTGTGTTGGGCATGATTATAAACAGGATTGTCAGGCCTATCCATGTAAGTACATAAGGAGCCAGCTTTATGAAAAAACCTACAATTGGCTTGATGAATTCAAGTGACTCAGTGGTTGAGTATAATTCTGTTGTAACAAACACTGTTATGCTGCTTGACAGCGTAAGCACTATCGGAGCAATCAGCATTAGGGCAAGGTAGTCGGTAAACTTGCGCAGCCATGGCCGGGAGACCTGTATCTGCCATATATGGTTGAATGAACTCTCTATCTGATCGAGCAGGGACATTACAGACCACAATAAAATAATCAAACCTACACCTGCAATATAACCACCCCTGGTATCCTGGATTGCATTGCCGGCCTGGTTCAGTATCCATGTAAGTACTTCGGGCTGACTCTGAAATTCCTGTACAAGAAGTTCCTGCAGTCTTTGATCGAGCCCAAATCCCTTTGCTATGCCGAATGCAATGGCAACAAAGGGTATTATTGAAAGCATTGTGTAAAGCGTGAGAGCAGATGCCCTGAGCTGAACCCTGTCGTTCATAAAACCCCGTGCTGCCAGCACGATGATTCTTAATTGTCTGATAAGAAATGACTTACCTCTGGAAATGTCTGAAATGGATGTATTCCAGATTATGTCATTGGCCCGTTTAATCTTCTCAAGAGCCCATGAAACCGGATCTGCCATAAGTTGGTTTTAAACTCTAACGTGCAAAGATACAAAATAGTACATATAAAATTATTTGTTAATTTTCGCCCAAATAATACATTATGCAAATCGTAATTTCTGAATTTAGGGAAGGAGCCCGGCAGGCAAGAGGACTCACAGTAATAATTGATGTCTTCAGAGCGTTTTCAGTTGCATGCTACGCCGTTGACTCAGGTGCATCAAGGATCATTGCGACAGGTGACCCGGATGAAGCTTTCAGGGTTAAGGAACGATATCCCAATTCTCTGATGGTCGGTGAAAGAAATGAGACGAAAATCGCAGGATTCGATTTCTGTAACAGTCCGACTGAAATTATAAAATGTGATCTTTCGGGAAAAACCCTTATTCATACGACAACTGCAGGTACTGTAGGGCTTGTAAGTGCTGTCAATGCCGATCTGATTATAACGGGCAGTCTTGTGAATGCTTCAGCCGTGGCCAGGTTTATCGCTGAAAAAAAACCCGGACATGTATCTCTCGTGGCTATGGGTTTCAGGGCCACTATTTCTGCTGAAGAGGACCTTCTCTGCGCTGAATACATAAAATCGAAACTTGAAGGACGGGAAGGGAATTTTGATGACAGAATCGCGGGTCTTAGGCATACTGCGGGGCAAAGGTTCTTCAATCCGGAAAACAATGACTTCTCCCCTCCCACCGATTTCTTTCTATGCACCATGACAGACAGGTTCGACTTTGTGCTTAAGGCAGAAAGAAGGAATGACGGAAATATTGACCTGAGGAGAACTGATTTTTAAATAATGTCGGGCGGAATCTTAAAAATGGGAAGAAGCTTTCTTCTGTGGTGAATCTCCCTGTAAGTACAGAACATGCTTATCTTGTATAGAGAAAACAGCGGCAGGCACACTTTGGCGGCATCAAGCCGTATCTCCATCCTCTCCCTGAAACGTATGAATACAAGGGCAAAAAGGCGGCTCAGTCTGAGTACGTTGAGGAGCTGATATATCCGCAGAATGGGTATTGTGGATGAAAAGGTGATTTTGTCGGTCACATTGTCATATAGCTTGCTAAGGTTTTCGATGCTGTCCTTAGTTTTGAACAGGTAATCCTTGTTCGACTCAAGTCCCTCATGGATCAGGCCGTTATCGATATGAAGAATCGGAATGCCTGCCTTATTGAGCTGGTAGCTGAAAAGTGTGTCTTCATGCCCATAACGCTTGAGCTCTTCGTAGAATCTGAACTTGGAGAAGACAGATCTTTCGATCATCACGTTGAAGGTGGTAAAACTTGAATAAGGGTGCTTATTCCTGTAGGAAGCCTTCTTCTGCTGTCTTTTCCTCCCGAATTTCCACCGCAGCATAAGGTCTGGATCACCCGGAGGGGTGTCACTGTAAAGTATTCCTCCGCTGATCACTTTTGCCCTGTGAATGTTTTCAATCCACTTTTGAAGGTAATTCCTAGCAGTGCCCCTGATCATAGTATCCGCATCAATGAACAACAGGTAATCGCCCGATGCCTTATCTATCAGACGGTTCCTGATGGAAGCCCTGCCAATGTTTTTTTCTGACGATACAAGTTTGACCTTGTCAACAGCCAGCGACTGATATTTCTTTTTGAAGTCCTCGGATGAACCGTCATCCCCAATTATGATCTCTGAAAATTCGGGTACTTTCTCCATTCCTCCTTTCATCCAGTGAATGAGCGCCACGATGTCATAGTCATGAACCGGAATCAGGATAGATATCTTCATTTTGCTGATTATCTGAACGAGGAGGTTAGCAACATCAAAAATACAATATATTTCTAATTTTCCTAAATCAGCTGTTTGGCAAAGAAATTGCATTGACTAAATTTGCAGATTGTCATTTAATTCATTCGATTTTATATGAGAAACCTGATATTTGGCCTTCTTCTGATATCCACGACATTTTGTTCGTCGGGTCAGACTCAAAGTGGATATGAAATCCCGGTTAATATTTCCGGCCTGCGCGACTCGACTATTTTTCTGGCTTATCATCTGGGAGACAAACAATATATAAAGGACACCGTGGCTCTCGATAGCCGGGGCGTTGCGGTATTCTCAGGGACTGAGAATCTTCCTCAGGGAATTTATATGGTAGTGCTTCCCGGAAGGCACTATTTTGAAGTCCTGATGTCCGACGACCAGCAGTTTTCGATCTCCTGCTCCTATCCCGATTATTTCAATACGCTTAAGTTTTCGGGCTCGGATGAGAATACGGCTTTCATTGCATACCAGAAGCACTGGGTTGAAATGCAGAAAAAAGCTTCAGGGATAGGTAAGCGGATTCAGTCAAACCGGCAAAATGCTGATTCATTGCAGATACTGACAGGACTGCAAAAAAAACAGGAAGACCTGATGAAGTCTTACCTCCGGGAGGTGATCAGTGAAAATGACGATAATCTGTTGGCTTTGCTGGTCAGGGCAATGCTGCCTGTGGAGATCCCTGCGTTTAAGATTCCTGAGGGAACCAGGAATCCCGATTCTGTGAGGTGGGCATTTAATTATGAATATAACAAGGATCATTTTTTCGATAATACCGATATCGCTGATGAACGGCTTTTAAGGACTCCCATTTTACAGGCAAGGCTGAAGACTTTTTTTTCAAATGTAATTGTCCAGTCGCCCGACAGCATAAACAAGGAGATTGACCAGATAATAGCCAAAGTTGAAAAGAATCCAGAGGTTTTTCAGTTCATTTCGGTATTTCTTTTCAACCACTTCAGGGAAAGCGAAATAATGGGACATGATGCAATTGTGGTAAAACTTGCGGACGATATTTATCTTTCAGGGAAAGCCGACTGGGTCTCAGATGATTTCAGGAAAGATCTTCGCGAACAGGTCGAAAGGATAAGACCAAATATTATTGGAAAAAAGGCTCAGGATCTGGTGATGGATTCCGACAAAGGAATGTTTGTCTCCCTCCATGATATTGAAAAGGATTTCACAATAATTTATTTCTGGGAGCCTGATTGCGGCCATTGCGTTGAAGCAACACCGAAGCTGAAAGCTTATTACGACATGGCCAAAGACCAGGGTGTTGAAGTTTTTTCGGTATGCACTGCAGGAGAAAAGGAAAAATGGAAGAAATATATTGCCGACCATAAACTCAACTGGATAAACGGCTGGGATCCCGAACGAAGAACCAATTTTGGATTTTATTACAACGTGGAGGCTACTCCCCTGATTTACATTCTCGACAGGAACAAAAACATAATTGCCAAGAAAATCGGGGTAGACGACATAGGACCGTTCATCGACAATTACAGGAAGTATTTCATGAAGTAGTTTTCTGAACTCTGATCCATCGAACCATTTCGTATACCGATTCAAAGCTTAAATGCCCGGTTGCCGACCGACATATCCATTTAGGCGCCGGGGAAGCTGTGACTTCGACTTTAATTCCAGAAGGTGAATCCGAGACAGAAAACCCGGCCCTTACGACTGCTTGTTCCGTCCAGTATCTTTCAAGACCTTCACCCTTAATGTTGATCACTCCCGTTTCCGGTTTCCGGAACGAAACAGTCCCTTTTACAGGATCGAAAATGACCTTTGAATCATCAAAAAGGGTATTGAATGATCCGGCAAGCATCAGGTCTTCCGGAGCTCCTTCAACAAGACCGTCCTCATTCAGCAGCCATATCTTGTCTGAAAGCCTGACAGCCATTAGAAGGTCGTGAGTAGAAAAGATTATCGTCTTTTCCCGTTCCCTTGTCAGTTCATGCAAGAGATGGATGATCCCGTATCTTCCTGTGATGTCAAGGAAGGCTGTTGGTTCGTCCATGATCATGATGCCCGCATCCTGGGCCAGAACCATTGCTATCATTGCCCTTTGACGCTCTCCATCGGAAAGCTCAGTAACTGGCCTTTCTCTGAAACCGGTCATGCCGGTCATGGTCAGAGATGAGGCAATATATTCACGGTCGGTGGCGTCAATTCTTCCCATCCAGTTTGTATGAGGGAATCTTCCCAGCGACACCAGATCGTAAACTTTCATGTTGCTTACCTTCACTATTTCAGTTGAGATATATCCCACTTTTGCAGAAAGACCTTTCCTTGAATAAGAGTTTATATCAGTACCTTCCACATTAAGATGTCCTGATAAATGAGGCTGAAGTCCTGATAAGGTTCTCAGAAGGGTGCTTTTGCCAATTCCGTTTCGGCCTATTACCGCAATAAGTTCGCCCTTCCCTGCAGTACCTGTCAGAGGCGGAAGGAGAAGTGATCCTCCCGTTTTGCCGGATGGAAATCCTATCCCGAGATCAGTGAACGACAATCTTTTTGCTTTTTCAGTCATTGTCAGAAGATATCCAAATTCCTTTGATTCCGGAGTATCACCCATATAACAATCGGAATGCCGATCAGCGCTGTCACTGAGTTAACTGGCAGAACACTGTCGGAGCCGGGAACCTGGGAGATAATATCGCTTGCCAGCATAATTGCCGCACCCGTGATAATGGTGGCGGGAACAAGTATGCGGTGATCGGATGTTCTGAAAATTATCCGGGCAATATGGGGAACTGCGATGCCTATAAACCCTATTGGTCCGCAAAATGCAGTAACGGTGCCCGCAAGAATGCTCGTCGCGGCAATTACAACGAATCTTGCACGCTTGATGTTGAGACCGATGCTTCTGGCATAGTCTTCGCCCAGTAAAAGAGCATTGAGCATCTTTACTGATATAAGACATACTGCTATTCCGGCAGCTACAGAGATCAGCATTACATTAAGCTGTGATGCCGTAAGATTGCCCAGACTGCCCATGGTCCAGATCACATATGCCTTCAGCATGGTTTCGCTCGAGAAATACTGCATTATGCTGACTATCGCTGAAACTCCGGCTGAAAGCATTATTCCAAGGATAAGAACGGTCATAATGTTCTTAACCTTCGATGATATCATCATTACGAGAAGTATGACAAGTCCGGCTCCGGTCCAGGCTGCAGCTGCGAGAGCCCAGTTACCGATTCCCGTTATTGCATCGGGAGGGATTTGGGATGTGAACCCCAGAATAACGAATGCAACTCCCAGGCTGGCCCCCGAACTCAAACCCAGCACATAGGGTCCGGCCATGGGATTCCGGAAAAGAGTCTGCATCTGAAGACCGCTTACCGACAGTGCAATCCCGGCCAGAACGGCGGTGATGGCTTTTGGCAGCCTGAAGCGGATCAAAATGGTTCTTGTCGTTCCTTCGGTATCATCCAGAAACGCCTTTATTATTTCTGAAGGACTGAGAGATACCGAACCAAGAAAGATATCAAGCAGGAAAAGAAGTGCCAGAAGTATCATAAGCCCTGAAAAAAAGAAGGTATTCTGGGCTGCTGATGCCCGTTCAGTTTTCACCGGTTGCGATTCTGCCTCCATCGCAATTACTTAAGTTTTATGTAGTAATACAATTCTTCTCCTGCAAATAGCCCGGGGTGAATGACAGATGCAATATCCCTCAGGATAATATGAGGGTTCAGGCAACCGCTTTCCCAGTAATCATTTCCTCCTCCCGGACTCATTCTCCTGTTGTTGTTGTAAAGCCGGCCGCTCTTAAAACAGGGAAGCCGTGTGAGCCTTGGATCAACTGCAGCAATCTCCTGCATGGAGGTTGCTGAACCGGTGTTCAGCCAGTAGCCGGCTGAAACAGCTTTCCTGAAAACGTTTTCCAATCCCATGGGCATTGATACATCCGAAACGGAATCCTCCCATAGATATTCACCGCCTGCATCGCTTATCAGCCTCGAAATATAGGAGTTGCCCGGAGAGATAAACCAAGTGTCCCTGAATGGTAGTCCAAGCAGTATCTTAGGTCTGCTTACGGCTTTTTCGGCTATAAGCGACTTGTACCTGTTATATTCATATTCAGTGTGTTTAAACAGTGAATCGGCTACAGAGCTGCAGTTATAAAGAGCACCGAAGAGCTTTATCCATTCAGCCTTGCCGAGAGGATCTTCCTCAAGATAGTCGGCATTGAATAAAACCTTTATCCCCATTTCCTTAAGCTTTCCAAGATAACCTGCCGATTCGCTTCCTATTCCGTACGCTATAACAATATCGGGCAGGAGACTAATAATTAACTCTTTATTAAGATTGTCCTCATATCCTGTTTCGCATATTTTACCATTAGCTGCCAGATTCCTGACCTGCTCATCATAAATGAAACCGGTGCCTGAAAAACCCCTGAGGGATGCAGTTTGCCCAAGAGCCTTTATCATTGCAATATGAGTGGTTGACATACATACTACCCTTTCAAGGGGAACACGGATTACCTTCAGGGAGTCGATATGGGAAGGAATGCTTACTCCCCGGGGAAGAAGATACCAATCCTGGATAACACCACCTGAACCCTGCCAGGGACCTATGACGGAAACGTGCGAATACCATTCAAAGCTTTTAATATTAAGTCTCTTCGCATACGAAATACCGGGCACTTCAGGATTTTCAGGGATTTCAGCAGTATTATTTACAGATCCCTGACATGAAGCGAGCAGAACTGAGATCAGTAGCAGGCCGCTAAGTAAGCTCCCGGGTCCGGTTTTTGTCCTATGAAGAGGGGAAAGCATCAGGACTTCTATTGGGTGACTGATTTAAAAAACATATTCCCTGGGATTACATCTGCCTCCATTGAAGAAAGCAAAGAACCTTCCGGGGAATATCTCAGTACTATTCCCTTTTGAAGATAGTCGCGCGCGTCGGTAACAAAGACCTCATTATTGAACGGATTGACAACCATCCTGTAAAAGAAGTAACCGGACTGGGGAATAAATACTGTTGAAGGGAGTGTTTCAGAACCAATGTTCATCCTCCTTACTCCGTCGTGAAGATAGTACAGGAACTGACCGCTGCCGTCAATCTGAAGGCAGGTTGGGGAATCGGCAAGGGAAGGAAAGGTAAATGTTTTGCTTATTACATTTGTTGATGTATTAATAGCAACGAGTTCGGCATAATTTTCTCTTTTCCACCCTCCGTTGCACAAAACCCACAGTGTATTGTTTCTGTCAACTACCATGCTTTCAGGCTCGATACCAACCTCCAGCGAATCGATGACCTCATCGGTTAGAGTGTTAATAACGAAAATCTTGCTGCCTCCGGTCCAGTTGGCTGCATAAGCCCTTGATAAAGCGGTTACAATCGATTCGGAGGTGTTTTTAAGCGGTATATACCCGGTTGCGGTTTTAGAATGGAGGTCGATAATCCTTATTGAGTCGGAATATAGGCTTGTAACATAAGCCTTTTGACTATTGATGAAAGAAATGTACCTGGGAGAGACAATCTTTTCGATAGTTGTTACCGACTTCATGTCGTTCAGATTAGCCACTTCAATTTTATCCGAGTTATTTACAAGTATAAAAGCCGTTTTATCGTTAATCCCCATTGAATAAGGAACATCTCCAAGCGGTCGTTCGTTTGCATCCCTGAAAATATTGTTGTATATTTTCATTGAATCGTAAGAAAAGAAAGAGAGGGAGCCATTTCCCGACCTGAAATTTCCTTCGTTCATTACGAATACTCCATTCCCGGAAAGATAAGCACGTTCCAGTCCCGTAATAAGGGGATCACTCTCCTTAATGCAGGAGGAAAGCAAAGCCACAGTAAAAAAGATAAAGAATTTCATCATAATGTAATTTTTATTAAAAAGGTATGATGCCTGCCTGTCGGCAGACAGGAAACCGCACATGATTGAATAATAAATACATAAGTGGGTGTATATTTGATACCTGTGGGTTTCTTCATGGTCATTTTTTAAATTGATATGAGACAGATAAACAGATGTTTCTTCCCGGCATTGGATAGTATGCAATGTTCTGGTAAGCCGCATCGAACAGGTTATCGACCGACAAGGAAAGATCGACCGAATGATGAGTTCTTTCGAGCCTGGTGCCCAGATTGATCCCGCTCACGGCATAGTGAGGAAGATATTGGGAGTTGTCGGCGGTTATGTATCTTTTGCCAGTATAATCAGTGCTGAAAGAGACAAAATACATGAGCCAGTTCAGCCTGACAAGCACATTTAGCTGATTTTCCGGTACATATATTAATCGATTTCCTCCCGTGCCATTCTTGTCAGAGTTTTGGTCCTGCGACCTGGCTAAGGTGCGGACGTAATTGGCTATTATCCTTAAATCAGCCTTATTGAATGAATAACTAATATTGGTTCCGGTTTCAAGACCTTCAGTAATGGCCGAACCAAGATTGACAGCCTCCCAGAAGGAGAATTCACCGGGGCGCCATTGTATCAGGTTACTTATATTATTCCTGAAAAATGTAATGTCGCTTTTTAACTTAAGCGGACCATTATGCAAGGTGTTCATTTCCCAGGTCAGCTCGGTTGAATAGCCGGTTTCATTCCTCAGATCCGGATTACCGCCGGGTGACCAGTACATATCATTCAGGGTGGGCACCTTCGAGTTCTTCGAGATACTTGTCTTGAGGAAGTAATATTTCTGAGGGAAGGGCCTGAATTCAGTACTCAGCGAAAAATCAGGGGTCAGGAGTATGTCATCATGAAGTAGTTCCCTTACCAGAAGCCTGGCCGAAAGCCATGATACCGGCATTGACTCTGCTAAAAGGTCGAAAGAGGCAAGATTTCTTGACTTATTACCCTTATAATTACTTGTGCTGACATGGCTCAGTTCATCACTAAATCCGGCCTCCAATAAAAGAAAGTCACTGATTCTCCTTTTATAACTGCCTTTAAGTGTTAAAGTCCGGGAATTATTAACAGACCTTATCGAAGCAAGTTCATTGTTATACCGTAGCCTGTCGGCAATAAATGCAGCGGTAATACCGATATCGGCTTGGTTAAGGTCGCCGGAGTATGAAACCATGGCTCGCAGTGATTCATCATCCTGTTTTTCAGGCGGATTCTGTGCGGGGCTGATTATAGGCACGGGCAGGTTCCTGGATGCAGACTGGTACCAAAGCCGTGCCGAAATAGTGTTGTCAGGATTTAAAAGATACAACTCCTGAATAAAACCGGCCGAGCTAACTTCGTTGTTCTCCCTTCTCTCCTTTTTAGGGGAGTCTTGCGAGACATTGTTTGTATAGGGATAATTGTTTTTTGCATCGCTCAGAAAGGCCTTTGTAACAGACCGTAATTTTTCATTTCCGGTTCCCGCTTTAATAAGGCCCGTAAACCGTCCGTAACTTCCTAATCCGGGATTGATTGTGATCCCTGTGTCGTCAGCGGATGTTTTACTGGTTTTCAGGTCGATTACCCCGCCGAAACCTCCGCTGTTAATTCCCATTGAACCTGCTCCATAATAAATGTTTACGTCGTCTATGAAGCCTGCGGGGATTAGTGACAGGTCGAACTGGCCGAGCATCGGAGAGTTAAGATTCACATCATTCCAGGAGACCCTGGTATGACTTGGTCCTGTTCCCCTGAATGAGGGTGTTGCAAGGCCTCCCGAGCCGTAGGACTTTATATGAATTACCGAGTTGCCCGAGAGCAGGTCGGCAATTGTGTGATGATTATATTGTGCCAGAAGGGCAGAATCGAGATGGGTTGACTTAAAACCAAGGTAATCGCGCTTATCAGATTCAGCCCGTACACTGACCTCACCGATAAGTATTGACTTATCAGGGTTATAGGCTTGTCCGTTCAGCTGAAGAGACAGCATCAAAGCAAAAAATAAAAAGACTTTCTTCAAGGTACTTACTTATTTTTTGCTGACGGGTTGGGAAAGACGTGAATCACAAGATGATTCTTAGCTTTTCTTCCCGAAAGCATTGAATATTAATATGTCTGGCAGGTCTTCTGACTTGTCCCGATTTCAGGAAGCCTTCCCATGGCGATGTGCTCACAGTGGCAGGTTATCCTGAAACCATCATCACGCTTAGCGTGATCAGGCATCACAGCAGCGGGTACTGTCGCGGATTCAAACCGCGTTCCCTTTTCATTGCAATGACAAAAAATATCATTGCAACACCAAAGCTTTACAAAAGTAGTTTATTTTTCTGAAATGAAATGAAACAGATATCAACAGGTGTTGAAAACCTGGCCGGGAAACATATCACCGGCAAGAATACCTGCAAGAAAGTGCTTTTAAATGGTTCCGCAGGAATTTCTTACAGCAAGCTCAGGAGCAATGCTCACCTGTCTCTTGTATTTTGACTTGCCTGCATTTCGCACTTCCGACCAGATCATGTTCGACACCTTAAGCGCCATTCCTGAAAGAGGTTTTCTCAGACATGTCACCGGTGAGAACATCAGGTCGAAGCCCGTTCCTTCTTCCATGGATACAATGGCAACATCCTGAGGTACGCGAAGATTTTTCTTTCTGAGGTAGCTCATTATGCAATAAACAAGGTCGGCCTGAATGACGATCATGATTTCAGCGCTGTATGGGGGCCGGAGATACTGATCAATCTGACTCTGCTCTATTTCCCTGCCATCAACCGGAATATCGAACTCAATTACCAGGGGTTTATTCATTCCTGCCTTAGAAGAAATATTTTCTTTAAGGAGTTCAATAACCTGACGATCGGCCGGAGAGGAAGCCTTGTCAGTGGCTATCAGGATATTTTTATACCCCAGTTTTGCAATGTGGTCGATTACCTTCCTTGCACCTTCCGTATAATCGGTGCAGACAGTATTGAGACGGAGGTTCCTTACTGATTTCTCAAGCAATACGAAAGGATAACCCATAGCTCTCAACGACCTGATGGTATAATCATCCGCCGCATCACCGGTAAGGATCAGTCCGCTGTAAAACTTCTTAAAGGCTCCGACCATCCTGTTGTACCTCCCGTCATCCGGATCCTTTGTCATTATCGAGAACCCCACCCCGATACTTCCAAAGGCCCTCTGAAGATATGGAGTTATTCCATAGACGAACGGATCGTGAAGAGAAGGAACTATCATTCCGATAATTCCGGGTTTTTCTTCGACGGAAGAGCTTTCCGCCGGATCCCTTTGAAGATCAAAATACCCCATTTGTCTTGCCAGAGCAAGCACTTTTTCCTGGGTATCCTTGCGGATCCCGTGCTGGTCAGCTTTGTTATTAAGAACCAGCGAAACCAAAGTACTGGATACACCCAGCTTTTCAGCTAAATCTTTATTCTTAACTTTTTTCCCCATTTTTCCCCTAAAATTTGGATGTTCTAAATTAGAACCTTTTTTAATATTAGGGAAACCCATTAAACATTTTTAACTTATAAGAATAATTCAATAACTAAATATGTTATTTAGATATGAATGTTTAGTTTCTCGTACAGCTAAAGTAATTATTTCCTTGGCGGCTGTATTCCTCTCTGTTTAGCTGCTTCCTCAAGCCTCTGCTGCCATTTTGATTTTTTCAGAGGCTTTTTTCTGTTTTCCTCAAGTGTGGCAAGAACCTTCTTTTCATCAATGAATCTCTTGGAGATAATATTCTGCAAATATGTAAGGATGTTTGCCAGGAAGTAGTAATAAGTCAGACCTGCGGAAAAATTATTGAGCATGAACATAAACATAACGGGCATCATATACATCATCATCTTCATTCCGGGCTGATCCTGACCCGGAGATGAGCTGGTCATCTTCATGGTGAGAAGAGTTGAAGCCGTCATAAGCAGTGTAAAGAGGCTGACATGGTCTCCATAAATAGGTATTTTAAATGGCAGAGACAGAATTGAATCATAGGTCGAAAGGTCGGTTGCCCATAGAAAAGCTTCCTGCCTCAGTTCAATGGAAACCGGGAAGAACCGGAACATGGCAAACAAAATAGGCATCTGAAGCAGCATTGGAAGGCACCCTCCCATTGGATTTATTCCCGCTCGTTTGTACAGGTCCATCGTGGCCTGCTGTTTTTTCATTGCATCTTCCTGCTTCGGAAATTTCTTGCCAATCTCTTCGACCATAGGCTTCAGCACCTGCATCTTGGCCGTAGACTGGTATGATTTAAAGGTAAGCGGGAAAAGAATAATCTTGATCAGGATTGTAAGGATCAGTATGATCAATCCGTAGCTGCCAATGTACTTTTCCAGCCAGTTGAAAACAGGAATTATCATAAACCTGTTGATCCATCCAATTATATTTTTTCCAAGAAAAACTAGCTGGTCAAGCTCAAGTCCCTCTTTTTTCAGGGTTGAAATATGGTTCGGACCATAATACAGCTTCATTCCGACATTATTATCGGTTCCCGGAGTGTAAGGGACTCCGACCTCTGCAGTATAATATCTTATATATTTTTCAGAGCCAGGCGTTTTTGTGGAGACTACCATACCGTTCAGGAAGTGATCCTTGCTTATCAGAACCGATGAAAAGAACTGATCCTGAAAGGCAATCCAGCTAAGTTTTGTAGGAAGGTCGGATGTCTCGACATCTTTTGACTGACGGAGCCGGATGCCTTCAACATCGTCCTGATAATACTTGTATTTGATTGTAGTATAATATTCCTCATTCTGCCTCCCTTTTTCCTGTTGTGGCAAATACATCCGCCAATCGAGGGTTATGTTGCTCAGGTTTGGGGCAACTACACCATCCAGCGATTTGAAGGCAACATCAAAATCGATCATGTACCGGTTGGGCTCGAGTGTGTATTTGTACTCTATATATTTATCATCGCCTGCAAGAAGCCTGAGCACGACACTCCTCGGGCTATCGGTAACAGTTATATGACGGTCGTCTACAATAGGTGTAAAAAACAGATCATTGGTCTGGATTGCCTTATTGTCGGCTGTATAGAAGTTAAAGCCAAACACGGTTGAATCGCCTGAGAAAAGAATCAGAGGCAGGGAGTCGTGAGTTGTGTAATCTTTAACCCTGGCCGAGTAGACCTTCCCTCCCCTTGTGGCAATTTTCAGTTCAATCCTGTTGTTTTCAAGAGTAATGAACTCATTATTTCCTGAGACGGCAGCTCCAAAAGCGCCATATCTGCCCGAATCCGCAACAACCACAGCGGGAACCGGGGTAAGTGATCCGGCAGGGGCATCAGCGGCCGGTATTGTATCGGTTGCCGATGCTGCAGGAGCAAAACCCAGCAGCCTGTTGATCTCATTGACTTTCTCAACTGCATCGGCCTGGTTCGGCTTAAAGCGAAGGGCATTGATATATTCGGCCCTCGCATTTTCAAGATCGCCGGCAGTGTACAATGAATCGGCCACTTGAACGACCGAATCATAGGCCTTGTTCATCCTGCTGCCGTTATAAATGCTGAATCCGATAAATATTGCGAAGATCAGAATCAGTCCGGTAATAGTATTCCTGTCCATTCTACTGTATTAATATTATCCTTCCGCGCCACTCACTTTATGCATGCTTTTATAAAGCTCACAAACAGAGGATGCGGATTCTCTACTGTGCTGCTGTATTCGGGATGAAACTGAACTCCGATAAACCATTTGTGTGAGGGTATCTCAATGATCTCCACCAGGTCTGATTCGGGGTTGATCCCCGAAGCCTTCATACCATTATTCCTGAATTCATCGGAGTAGCTGTTATTGAATTCATATCTGTGTCGGTGCCTTTCAATGATTTCACTTTTACCGTAAGTCTTTGATGCAAGAGTTCCTTTGACCACTTTGCATTTATATCCACCCAGCCGCATTGTACCCCCCTTATCGGTAACACTTTTCTGTTCCTCCATGAGGTCGATAACCGGATGGCGTGTCTTATGGTTGAATTCGGTTGAGTTTGCTCCGGCAAGATTCAAAACATTTCTGGCAAATTCTATCACAGCGCATTGCATTCCCAGGCAGATACCCAGGAAAGGCAGGTTTTTCTCCCTTGCATACCTGACAGCTGTAATCTTACCATCAATGCCCCGCGATCCAAATCCGGGTGCAACAACAATGCCTCTCATCCCATTCATTATTCTGTCTACATTGTCGTCAGTTACATCTTCCGAATGGATGAATACAACATCAACTTCACATTCATTCATGGAACCTGCATGTATAAATGCTTCATTAATTGATTTATACGCATCGGCAAGTTCCACATACTTGCCTACCAGTCCGATTCGCACCGAATGTTTCGGATTCTGAAACTTTCTGAGAAAATCTCTCCATTCAGTCAAAGGTGGTTCTTCTGAAGAAGGAAGGGATAGTTTCTTAAGAACCGTGACATCGAGTTTTTCCTCCAGCATTTTCAAAGGAACCTCATATATTGTAGAAACATCTACCGATTCGATGACTGCATACTCTTCCACGTTGCAGAAGAGTGCAACTTTCCTCCTTATATCGCGGGTCAGGTTTTTCTCTGTCCGGAGCACCAGTATTTCTGGTTGTATTCCTGCTTCGAGCAAAACCTTAACCGAATGCTGGGTGGGTTTGGTCTTTAATTCCCCTGACGCAGATAAATAAGGAACCAGCGTAAGATGAATCACAATGCAGTTTTTAGGCCCGAGTTCCCACCGGAGCTGTCTTACCGCTTCAATATAAGGTAACGATTCTATGTCGCCTACCGTGCCCCCGATTTCGGTTATCACAATGTCAAATTTACTGCCCGAGCCCAGAATCTTGATTCTTCTCTTTATCTCATCAGTGATATGCGGTATGATCTGGACAGTCTTGCCAAGATAATCACCTTTCCTCTCCTTGTTTATTACGGTCTGGTAAATCCTCCCTGTAGTGACATTATTTGCCTGGCTTGTAGGTACATTGAGGAACCTCTCGTAGTGCCCGAGATCAAGGTCTGTTTCAGCCCCGTCAAGAGTGACGTAGCACTCACCGTGTTCATAGGGGTTAAGGGTTCCCGGATCAACATTAATATAGGGATCGAGTTTCTGGATGGTGACCGAGTAACCTCTTGCCTGAAGCAGCTTTGCCAGGGATGAAGAAATAATTCCTTTTCCCAGCGAGGACGTTACTCCGCCTGTTACGAAAACATATTTTACTTCGGCCAACTTAGGGAATTTTACTTGTTCAACTCTGATTCATTTTTTTACTCATCAAGGCCTGACTGGTCAATCATTCTGACTTTTTCCTCAAGCGTTTTGATCATTTTCTTTGCACTCTCAATTTTGTTTTGCACTTCCCTAATCATTGTTTCCGCATTCGTCGACTTTGCAAAGAAGCCTATGTTATTTTCCCAGAGAACAATGTCACTTTCAAGCTGTTTGATTTTTGTGAAGAACTTGTCGCGCTCGTTCTGGACTTTCCGGGAAGCCTTTGGATTAGCCCTTAAGCTGTCGAGTTTTGTCCTGTACTTCAGAATAGACTTGTCCTCATCAGCTATCTTTAGCTTATCAAATTCCTTGTTTAGCGCGTTTCTGTACCTGTTGGTTATCTCTTCCTTTTTATTGAAGGGTACGAAGCCAATTTCAGTCCATTTTCGCTGCAGGTCCTTAAGCCTTTCGAATGCCGAATGCACGTCATTTCCGGCTTCGAACTTCTCAAGTTCCTCTATTATGGCTATTTTGGCTTTAAGATCGTCTTCATAGGATGAATCAAGGGTGGAGAAATGTTCAGCTTTCCTGTTGAAGAAATGATCGCAGGCTTTTCTGAATCTTTTCCATGTCTTTTCTGACAGTTTTCTGGGCACGGGCCCGATTTCCTTCCATTCTCTCTGAAGCTTAATCAGTGCATCGGAGGTGGCTTTCCAATCGGTGCTCTCCTGAAGGGCTTCTGCCTGAACGCAAAGCTCAGTTTTTAGCTGGAGGTTATTTAGCTGGGTCTCCTTGTTGTCGGCATAGAAATTCCTCTTTTTCTCAAAGAAAGCATCACAGGCTTCCCTGAATCGCTGATAAACCTTGTTGTTTTGTTTCTTGGGCGCAAACCCGATAGTCCTCCACATCTTTTGCAGGGAAACGATTTTTTCGGCTTTTTCGTCAAAATCCCTGAAGTTCTTCATTTCAAGGAGATTGATGGCTTCAACCTCTTCGCACAATGCTATCTTGGCTTCAAGGTTCTTTCTCTGGTCGTCTTTCTGCTTTTCAAAATATTCATGGTGCCTCTTGTTGACCTGGCTTGTTGCTTCCTTGAACCGCTCCCATATTTCATTTTTGGATTCCTGCGGAACAGGGCCTATTTCGCGCCATTGGTCGTGAAACTCCTGAAGAATTCTGAACGCATTCACAGGATTGGGTTCAAGCATGAGCTCCTCTGCCTTTTCACACAGGAGGACCTTGAGCTCGAGGTTTTTTCTCAAATCAAGGTCTCTCAGCTCTTTATTGATCTTTATGTAATCATAGAAGATTTCAACGCTGTGGTGATAGTTTTCCCAAAGGTCTTTAAGGGAGGCCTGCGGGACTACACCGATGGAATGCCATTCATTCTGAAGGGACCTGAAATCATGAAAGGTCTTGTTTATTGATTCCTCGCGGTTAACAAGATCCTTTATCTTATCGATGATATCGTATTTCTTTTTGAGGTTGGCATATTTCTCGGCTTCCTGAACGCGGGAGTAATCATTTTTCTTTTCCCGGTACTTGTCGAGAAGCTCCTTTAATTGGTAGTCGAGAGGGTCGACCCAGATCTTGTAATCTTCAATTTTACCTCCACTCTCAAGGAATTTAGCCTTGCGTTCTTCAGCTTCGAGTCTGATCTTTTTGTAAAAGAACGTCTTGATCCTCTCAACATCTTCACGGATCTCAGAAGGAGGTCTGTTCTCGATTATCAATCCCAGAGTCTCCACAAGCTCGTTTTTCGAGAAACCGGAGTAATCAACAGGAGGAAGTTCGATGTCTTCTGCTTCCTTAATATCATCTGAAGACGGTTCAGACCCGTCAGAATCTGGTTCCTTTGCTTTTTCCGCTTCAGGCGATTTCTCCGTTTCTGCACTTGCTTCAGCCTCAGCCTCAACCTCAACCTCAACCTCTCCTTCATTAACCATTTCTTCTGAACTCTCCGTAGAGTCGTTCTCCTCAGCTTCCGTAACCTGCAAATTTTCGCCTTCAGTAACCTCTTTCTGATCGTCCTCAGCTGTATTCTCCTTCTTGTCTTCTACTTCCTGCTCTTCTTTGTCCCCGACAGCCTTTTCTTCTTCTGTCGTTTCATTATCTAAAGCGTTCTCAGTATCCGAAGCGGTCATTTCCGCCTCGTTCTGTTCTTCCCGAACAGTGTCATCCGGATTATCTTTAATCATATCCAATCCTTTAAGGTTCAATATCTTCAATAAAATTTCATACCATGGTAACCCATGATTTTTTCAGACTACGAAAATATTGAATTATTTGTTAAAACTCAAACTATTATGTAAAAATAAGAAATAGACCATGATATGGCTCAGATGCAGTAATTGATGAAATGATAAGGGTTCGCGGAGTTATTGTCAGTATGTTTAAAACAAGGTTAATGTTTGCTGGAAAAATTGGTATATTTGAATTCAGTAATAGCATAACCGGACTATCCGGAATTTCAAATCAGGAAAAGATGGAAAGCAAAGATATAATCCTTGCAGTTGTTGTTCTTACAGCAGTTGGAATAAGTTTGTACCGCAAGTATTTAAAAAAGGGAAAAGAGAAGCAGCCTGTTCAAAAACCTGCTGGTACAGGATCATTGCACTCGGTCAGGGATGACTATGAGCCTTATTCAGGGAAATATCCCGGCTCTGGTTCCGGGAAACAAGATGCCTGACAGGATTGAGAATTTTCTCCAGCAGACGAAGGTCCTCTGTGATGATCTCTGCAGTACCCTGCATATTTTGTGTAAAATCGAGGTTTTTGCCGTACAGTGTTGTCAGGCCCTGAGGCAAGGATATCTCAATTATATATGAATCGGCTGAAGGAACCAATGACTTTGATTTTACAACTCCCCTGACCATCCCAAATTCGAGGTACGGGTATCCGCTTAATTTGATATGGACATCCTGACCGGGTTTGACCTTGCCGGAACGGTTCATTTTGAGGCTGATCCTGCCGATATAGTCGCCGGTTTCCGTTGGAATAACACTCAAAACAGGTTCATCTTTGCCAACTGTCTGATTCTCGCTCCAGAACTTTGTCATTGTTACCGTCCCCGACACAGGGGATACAATCAAATAAGTATTTTCCCATATTCTTAACTGAGCCCTGAGATTCATAAAAGACTCACTAAGAACCGAATAATACTTTTCCTGGTCCTCCAGTTTCTTAATTCTGTAATCCTGAAGCAACTGCCTTTTTTCAGCAAGCTCAATTGATTTCTGAGAGTGATCGAGCCGAACCTGCTGAAGTTCGATGTTAAGCCTGATAAGAGCCTGGCTTGATTTCTCGAGCTCGCTTTCCGAGTAGACTCCTTCAGAGAACAGTAACGAATCCCTTCTGAACTTCCTTATCTCAAGCATCTGGTTTTCGAAATACAACTCCTCCTTCACCTTTACCCTTCCGATATATGCCAGGATAGCGTCTATCTCATCTGTAAGCGAAAGGATCTTATTTCCATAAAAGTCGTTGATATTGTAATTACTGTAATCAGACAGGCTTTTCAGGAATGAACTCCAGTAACTCTGCAGTTCTCCCAGTTCGGTAAAACCAGGGAGTGATTTCTGAAGCAGCCCTCCCGGATCACTGACAGTGTCAACCAATGTTTTGAGACTGTTTATTTCGCCGATGGAAGCTGCAGTTTCCATTACTGCAAGGAGCTGACCCTGTTCGACTTTATCCCCGTCGTTCACATAAAGATTCTTAATTCTTCCGGATATTTTTGAAACAAGTATGGCAGGCGGGTTAACAGTAGTAATTTCAACCGGGGAGGGAATCCTGTCGGGATATTTTACAAGCCACAGGAAGAATATAAACAAAACCAGAACTGCCAATATAATTGCGGTAGCCCATCTCAGTATCCTGCCAGGCACAGCCCCCATTATATCTCTTACGGGTTCTGAATATACTATTTCGTCATTTACCGGCTCTTCCATATTCTGTTGCTCAATTGCCCAGTTCCAGCTGGTTTTTAACCAGATTGTAATACGCACCTTTGCTTTCGACAAGTTCCTGATGATTTCCGATCTCAATGATACGGCCTCCCTCAAGAACAACTATTTTATCAGAATTTCTGACTGTACTCAAACGATGGGCTACAATAATAACCGTTTTATTGCTAAAGAAATCTGACAGGTTCTCAACTATTGCTTTTTCAGTATTTGCATCGAGGGAATTAGTGGCTTCGTCGAACAGGACTATCTCCGGATCCTTGTATACGACCCGGGCTATCAGCAATCTCTGTTTCTGGCCCTGACTGAGGCCATGACCATTTGCACCAATCTTTGTGTTGTATCCCAGCGGGAGCGATTCAATGAATTCCTTTATGTTTGCTGTTCCGACCGCAGCGCGAAGACGGGCCTCGTCAATTGCCTCTGCACCCGGGGCTATATTGCCCCCTATTGTATCCGGAAAAAGGAATCCATCCTGCATTACTGCTCCCGTCTTTTTTCTCCAGAACCGCAAACTGATGTCGGAAAGACTTGTTCCGCCTACATTTATACTTCCGCCCACCGGCTGATAGAACCCAAGAAGCATCTTCAGAAGAGTTGTCTTTCCGCTACCGCTTGTGCCTACAATTGCTATTGTCCGGCCAGGCTCAATATCAAGGCTGATATCCTTCAGGGCATATGGCGAACGGGGACCCTCATACTGAAACGAAAGATTGTTTATCCTTATGGTCCTGTCGTCCGGCATTTGCTGAAGCTTGTCCCCGGGAGAAGGTTCCTCGTCATCCATATTATGAACCTCAGCAAGACGGTCGAGACTGATCCTGGCATCCTGTGACATGCGAAAGAATCCAATGATCTGGTTTACAGGAATATTTAGCTGTCCGATTATAAACTGAACGGCAAGCATCATACCCAGAGTCATTTGTCCCTTGAGAACAGCCGTTGCTGCAAAAATCGTTATGAAAATATTCAT